>CALFQW010000157.1 GCA_937919305.1 uncultured Candidatus Saccharibacteria bacterium | reverse complement strand
ATCATATCCTAATCTATTAATAGCCCCCACAAACTGTCAGGGTCCCTATACGGGGGGGGGATATATATGGCAATTCGCGAGAGATTCGTAGATATATAGTAAATATCTATGAATCTCTCGCGAATTGCTAATATGTCCCCGCGAATTGCTATATGTGCGTCGGCGTATAGGGTCTCTTACACGAAACGAGAATAATCTCCTAAGAATCGACACCACACTTTTTACATAAACAAATATATATATATAATGAAGCATACCGAACTCAAAGCCTTTGTGCGCAAATACAACAGCGAATTTGCGATCAAAGGGTATAGCAAAATGAAGAAACAACCACTTACTGACGAAGTTAAACGCGTCATCAGTAAGTCGAGAGCCGAGATCCAGAAGGAGTGGCGCGAGCTGAACAAATCGCAGCCGAAAAAGGTAGCCAAATCCAAGAAACCAGTCAAAAAGTCCAAGGAAACCAAGAAAAAGCAAGACCAGGACAAAGCCAACCGGAAAGCAGACGACGCCTACCACAGCCAGCACAAAGCGGGTGAAGGAGGAGACCATGGGCGTAAAATGCGCAAAGCCGTGAGCAAAACAGAGCGTCGCTACAGAATTCAGAAGGATACAGCTCTGGCAAGACGAATTCGGGGACCCCATTAATCAAATTAATCAAAAACTAAACTTGATTACTTTGAAAAACATATATATTAATATAGTATAGAAATGTCAATCGAAATCGAGAAAATCCTCCGAGAAAATAAGCCCGAAATTACGGAAAGCACCATCAAAGCCTACATGTTGAACCTGCAAAAGCTACACGACCGTCTACATGGCACGAAGGAATTCAGCGACATCGAGTGGCTCAAGCAGTCTGACGATGTCATGGCCTCACTAGACAAGCACTGCAGCTCTTACCTCACCGTTCGCAACTATCTCAACTCTGTGATCGTGGCATTACTCAATCGCGAAGACTTCGCCACTGTGATTGAACAGTATCAGGCCAAACGCGATACACTGAACGACAAGTACAACGAGATCCAGGCGACAAAAGAGCCGACCGAGAAGCAGCAGTTAAATTGGGTCTCCGTCGACGATATTGAGCAGTTAATTGAGGAATATGACAGGCAGATCAAGCGAATGAAGGAGAAGACCGACCTCACCGTCAAAGACATGATCGCCTACCAGGATCGCTTCATGTTGCAGTTCTGGATGCACTACCCGTTGCGCAACGACCTGAACAACACTCGTGTCGTCGCCCGCAGAGCATTCAACGCACTCGACCGTAACGAGAGAGAATCTTCGAACTTCATCATCCAAGGCAAAGTGCCCGAGCTCAGCATCGGCAACTACAAAACAAGGAAGAAGTATGGTGTGAAAAAGATACCACTCGAAGACAAATCTGTCCTCAAAGCGATGCGGCAGTGGCTCGATGTCTCACCAAATCCCGACTACATCCTCATCAATGTCAACCAGAAGACGCCGATGTCGTCTCTCCACATCACACAGAACCTAAACCGCATTTTCAAAAAGAATTTCAACAAAAGCGTGGGCAGTACCTTACTAAGACACATCGTTTTGACCG
>CALFQW010000156.1 GCA_937919305.1 uncultured Candidatus Saccharibacteria bacterium | reverse complement strand
GACGTTCCCCGTCAGGGCGGACGAGTTCTAGAACCCGGAAGAGGGTGGTAGTTGATGTCGCGGTGCGCGCAGGTTGAGACCATAACCAGGTTCTCGCCTGCGCGCCCGCGCATCACATCATATTTAGAACCTGTAGTGACTATCTAGTTTGCATACATTAACCCGATAATACTTAGATTCAACTATTTTAAGGAGGATCATAATGAAGTTACTATCTACTCTCGTAGGCGTACTTACACTACCAGTATTCATCTTCTCTCAGGTATCAGCCGTAGCTGCTGGTCAGATAGAAGGTGGTGACATATACCGCGTAAAAAACGTCACAAAAAACATAGACTTTACTGACCCGGTGAACGCTACATGTGGCGACACAGTTCAGTTCAAAGTTCGTATCCACAACCCAGGCCCTGACGCTCTTACTGGCGTTAGAGTCAGCGCAACAATGCCTACTGCAGCGGCTACGAGCCATAGCTCAAGAGTCACAGTTAGTGCAACAAATGCAAATCCTAACTCTACAACTGACACTGCAGGTGTCACACTGGATAAAGCCGGTAAGCTCGCATATGTAGCAGGTTCAACAGACCTACTTGATGCGAACAACTCTAAGCTATCAACACTCGCTGACGGTATCGTCGGTAATGGTGTTGTACTTCCAAATGGTGTCGGCGTATCAACTCAGCAGAAACGATTCGTTCAATTCCAAGCTCGTGTAGAGTGTGCTCCTGAAGTCAAAAACATCAACGTTTGTGAACTGGCTACAAAGCAGATCATCACTATCCGTGAAGATCAGTTCAACGCAAGCCTTCACAGCCGCGACCTGAACGACTGTGTGACACCACCTACTCCAGGTAACATCAACGTTTGTGAACTGGCGACAAAGAAAATCATCACGATCAGTGAGGACGACTTTGACTCTAGCCTTCACAGCCGCGACCTGAACAAGTGTGCTGTTACGCCTGTTGTTACTCCAGAAACACCAAAAGCTATCGCTTCAACTGGTCCTGCTGGCGCATTTGCTAGCATGGCTGGTCTCAGCTCATTGGCTGCTGGTGTGACGTACTTTGTACGATCACGTCGCAACATACTTGGCTAGATACTTGAGTCTGACCGCTCTCCTTCGTCAGAAGGGAGTCCTTCAGACATCGCAAAAACACCCTTTCATATTGAGAGGGTGTTTTTGTTTACAGATTTGCTGACGGCAAAGCTTACTTCAGCGAGTAAATACCACGAACGATACCTTATACACCATACGCCTCGCAGCTCGTACGTGTATCGTTCATCAACGTGTCATCAGGCCATATAGTCGCTGGTCGCGTGATATGCTTTCTCGAGCATCGAACGAAAAACATTGCGATCGATATCGTCTAGTCGCTTGAAGTAGATACACCCCTTGCCCCTCTTATACTTGCCGAATGTCTCTAATTCTTCTGCAAACACATCGGCATCACAGCTGAGGTAGAGTGAGAAGGCGGCTTTACGTGGGCTAAAGCCTATCTTCATCCAGTCGCCTTCGCGACCCGATGCATACTTGTAGTGATACGTACCGAAGCCAATAATACTGGGACCCCACATCACAGGAGTCTCACCAGAAACCTCTCTCATCATCTCAATGATCTCTAGTGACTCGGCAACTTTTTCTTCATCGTCGATCGTCGCTATGAAATCATCAACACTGCTCGTATTTGGCTTGGTCTTATTTTGGTTCATATATCAGCCCTCAGTCTCCATGGACTCCCCTTCACCGAGATGAGTAAACTCTCTAGTATCGGTGATGTTATTCGTGATGAAGTTGTGCGTTACTTTGTTTCCCTGCTCACTGTTGAGGGCATTGTGTGTTGGCATAACTACCTCTGACTTGATACCCTTCATGAAATCGATGCTTTCAGAAACCTTGAACCAAGGACCAGAAGTTGGCAAAGCAAGAACTTCGACTTCGTCTGGTATGAGCGCATATGTATCGCTAGGATAGTACAAGTGATTGTTCACCTTGAGAGTCAATGACGTGCAGGGTGATGAGCCGTATACGACAGCGTGATCCGTTGGCGTCAACGTTACCGTCATATCGCCAAGGTTTTTTTCGGTAGTAGAGACAATACTTTCACATTCAATATCAGCATCAGCAAGCTTTGTGGCAACCGCTTCAGTGGAGTATATCTGTGCGTTTTGATTGACGCTGAGTAACTTCTTTATGTTTTCAACGTCAAAATGATCAAAGTGCTCTTCAGTAATGATGATGAAGTCAACGTAAGGTATTTCTTCTGGCAATGTAGTGAAAGCACCCGGGTCTATGATCAGCTTTGTTGAAGATTTTTCTAAGTATAAACAGGCATGAGCATATTTTGTGATCTTCATGCTCTTATTATAACGTAGTCGTATCTATGTAGACGATCTGCTCATTATCCTGTGTGTTACGAGTCGAACAATCTTGCGAGGTAATAATCTCGTTGCGAGAAACACTAGTGCGTTATTTTGAATACCGTGGATAGCAACCACTTTCCTTCTGCGCAGTGCATTTATGGCGTAATCTGCGACTTCATCTGGGCCGGGTATTTTGCTGCTATATACGGAACTGTTCTGCATATCTGCTGCCGCCTCAAAACCTGTTCTAGTCGCACCAGGACAAAGTGCCATGACATGCACACCCTCTTTCTTGAGCTCTTCAGACAGTGCCTCAGAAAAGCTCAAGACATATGCCTTCGTCGCTGCGTAGACGCTTATAAACGGAAATGGCAAGAACCCGACAACACTGGCTACATTTATAACCGCCTGACTACGCTTCATCGCAGGCGTGTAATGGCGGCATATCTCGGTCAGAGCGGAAATATTCAGGTCTATGATCTTCTGGACTTTATCCGGGTCTTGTTTTGCGAAACGTGACTGGCCTCCAACACCTGCGTTATTTATCAACAGATCTACTGAGCCGACTGGCACATTCTTGTAAACTCTTTGTCGGTCTTTTTGCAACGTCAAGTCTGCCATTATGATCTCGACTTTGCCTCCAGCCGCCTCGATATCCTCCTGCACAGTTTTGAGCCCATTCTCGTTTCTTGCAACGATAATAAGCTCGTACTCAGTCATTAACTTGAGAGCGAGGCTTCTACCGATCCCGCCACTTGCTCCTGTAATGAGTGCTCTTTTCATGATTCGTATATCCTATCTTGCAGTCTTGGATCAATACTCCGATATAACGATCTTGTGCTGCCGCATCATCGTCTTGAATGCACCCGGCTTGCTCATGAGTTCTTCCATGTTCTCGGGTACGATCTGCCAACTAAGGCCAAACTTGTCCTTGCACCATCCGCATTGTTCATTTTCTGGATAGGCTGAGAGTTTCTCCCAATAGTAGTCAATTTCCTCCTGATCCTTACACGGAACCACAAACGATACCGATTCATTGAATTTAAAATCTGGACCGGCATTTATAGCGGTAAACTTTGTGCCTAGTATCTCGAAATCAATAGTAAGATCTTTGCCGGCAAGCTCCTGCTGAAAATCTGCAAGCCCGTCACTTGCGCTCTCAGGGTATTTGCTACCGCCGACTATCCTTCCGTTACTGAAGACCGACACGTAGTATTCTACTGCTTCGCGCGCATTTCCGTCATACCATAAGTTAGGAACTATTTTTTGCATCATACCACTTTCTTTTTAGTTAATTTTTCCATATCGGGCTCTATCTCAATATCGAGCATATCACCCTCTTTGATACCCAATTGTTCGCGAACTTCTGCTTTGATAGCAGCATACCACTGCTGATTACCACGACTCATAATGGTCGTTCTCCAGACAACAGCTTTTGCCCTGATGACTACAGGAACGTTACCATTTTTCGCAGCTTGCTTGCGCAAGTCTTGTAGTGTTGAGTCTGGAACAGATACATAATGCCAGCCAGCATATGAAGGCGATTTCTCAACTAAGGCTTTAAAATACATACCTCCGATCAGTAATCCTCGTCTGGGTTATCATCATCGTTTTTTCCCATTCTCCATTTTGCAGGAGGCGACAACGAAGATACTAATCGCATAAAACCAACTATGATCACTATTATTCCAGCAATCATCACAACGGGCGTCCATGACTCAGGAACGTTACTGAATGCAGGCGTCACCGAGATACACCAAGCCGTAATAATAACGGCCAGTAATACCGTAAGAATCCAACCCCGGAGAGTAACTGGTACCCAGCCCCAGCCATATCTTTTTCGCTTGAAATCATACTTTGACATTACCCCTAATTATACACTGGACTCTCTCCGACAGTGAACTGCTACAATATTAATCAGAATGTCGGAATACATCAAAAATGGCATCAACGATGCCCATGTCTTGCCCAAGGATCTCAAAAAGATCTTGTCCTCGAACAACGAAGCTCGCGAGAAGTGGAATGATATCACTGAGCTCGCTCGCAATGAGTTTATATGTTGGATCGATAATGCGAAGCATGAGTCGACTCGCTCACGAAGGGTCACGAGAACCATAGAGGAGCTCTTGGACGGACAGCGACGCCCCTGTTGCTGGATGGGCTGCATACATCGCCCCGATAAGCAGTTGAGTAAGACTCAGCAGTGGCTTACTAGCAAGAAAAAGTAATCATCGCATCGGAAAAGTGTCGCCTCGCACAGTTGCAACACGATACTTTACGAGATCTTTTAGTTCGTGTAGTGGTATCTCCTCGTCATGCTGGAACTGCAAAGCACCTTTTGACGACTTGACGCCGGGGTACTTGTCAATAAAGTACGTAACCCCCTCCGGCGACGGATAGATCCCGATGTGATGTTTTGCTACAGCAAAGTGGATGATGTTTTTTCCTGACACCCTGTATGTCGGCATACCGTAAGCCATCGAAGTCTCGTATCCGACCGGCATTGCTGATTCTATGATCTCACGGATTTGCTCAAGCCTGTACCGCACCTCACCCTCGTACTGATGTATATAGTCGTCTATCATCCTAGAACAGGCTGATTACAAACGCTGCTATCATCAGACGTAGCAATAGCTCTCCAGCGGCGATCACTATCTTGTGCCACTCATATCCTTTTGGTGCCCCTCCGAAAAGCTGGGCTGACACATCTGAAGGTACAGCGAAACCGATCCATACGAGAAATGCAATGTAGTATGGCGATTGATCAGGAAGTAAAGCAATCAGACTTGCCAGAACAAAAGCTGACACGAACGTCACAACGAGCTGAGCACCGTACGTCGGCCCCATCGTCTTCGCCATCGCATCTTGCTCTTTTTTGCTGAGCTTGTCGAAGCCATGTATTTTCGCCCATAGCTTACCAAACACTGCTGTATACCATACCGCGCCGGCGGCAAACATAGCTATTGTTGCCACGAGAACTGCGACTAAGTTAACTTCCATATCGTGATCTTCTTACTATTTGTTACTATACATCAACATAGCATGAAATAGGTTTTACAACACCACCTGCGTTACTATGGTTAGTAATGAACAGTTCAACAGCTCTTCGGATTGTGCAAATACTCATTTTAGTGACACTCGTCATTCCTATCGCATTCGTTTCACTATCGAGTACCGATCCATCTGGAATCACGTTGTATATTTCAGCACTGCTTGGCTATGCCGGTCTCGGGCTTTTGATATGGATGTTTATCATCGGGTCGCGCAGTGTGTCGCATTTCATATCGAGAGACCAGATCGCGATCAATAAACTCCACCAGTTTCTTGGTAAGTACGGCGTTTTATTGATATTCCTGCATCCGTTATTTGTCGTACTTAGTTACGGTGAATCAGCGTTTTATAGCCTAGTACCCGATGTCAGCACCGAATTTCAGCAACACGTTACCATGGGTCGAATAGCCCTGTATATTTTACTTGTCATCTGGTTTAGCTCGGCAATTCTTAGAGATAAGATCTCGTATCGTCCATGGCGCTATCTGCACTATATAGCCTATGCTTCACTCCCATTCGCACTGCTGCATGCGCCCGGCGTTGGCTCTACTTACATATCATCATCGATCGCAAAGATATATGTCTACACGATTGTTGTTGTGTTAGTTGGGGTTTTGCTGCTGAGGGTTAGGGAATGGTTCAACTTGAATAGCTACAGATACACCCTGGTGTCTCGGAAAGAAATTACACCAAGGACGCACTTGCTCCATATGAAACCAGCAAACGAAAAGCTTAACCCTAAAAAGGGCCAGTTTGTTTACTTGAGGCAAACGTTTTTCGGTGAACAACACCCGTTCTCTGTGCTTCATCACGACGACAACGGTGATTTGTATGTAGCATTCCGTCAATTCGGAAAATACACCGATAAATTATCGAGGGTCCGACCAGGTGCGAGCCTAAATATTACTGGACCATATGGCGTCTTCACTAAAGAGATCGAGGATGTCTCAAACATCGTGTTTATTGCAGGGGGTATCGGCATCACACCCTTCCTTCATCACATCTTATCCGCCGGAAAAAACGATAAGCCTCTGCTATTTTTTTCAAACCCAGCGCCCAGCTCGGCGCCCTTCCTAGACAAGTTGCGCAAAGCCTTAGGCGATAGAATTATTGAGCTATACCGTGATAAACCTCCACGATCTAGAGGTGAGGTCGGCTTTATATCCGAAGACACAATAAAGAAATATGTAAAAAAACCGGATGAGCATACATATTTTCTTTGCGGCCCACCCAATATGATAGACGCAGCCCGAGAAGCCTTGGTCAATATGCATGTCGATGTAGACAAAATTCACACCGAAGAGTTTCGTCTTTAACTAAATACTTCTGACTGA
>CALFQW010000155.1 GCA_937919305.1 uncultured Candidatus Saccharibacteria bacterium | reverse complement strand
GGGGGCCGTTCGTCGTGGAGGCGGTTATGTATGGATTTTTTGCAGCCCTGATCGCAACAGGCTTAGGGTTCGCGTTGCTGTATTGGCTTGAGAAGCCCTTGTCGGGCTACGGAGGCGCCGTAGGGCCAACACTCGGTCTGATGACTTTGTTTGCCCCAGTCGTCCTATTTATTATGATTCTGATCGGAGCCGTGATTGGCGTAGTAAGTTCACGATTGGCTGTTCGCCGTTATCTAAAAGTATAAACAGCACAAGTTTCCTGCTAAAGTTCATTGACTTTAGTAAACGCTTATGCTAATTTGGAGGTAATTGCTATGAAAAAGTCCACCACTAACCACTTCAGCAAAACTATTACGAGGGTACTCATACTCTCAGTTGCAGTTTGGTTAGGATTTTTCCAAGTTGGTAATGTGTTCGCAGACTCTTACCAGTCGCAGATCGACAGATTGCAGAACGAAGTTGATGGTTTTCAAGCCGAAGCCGGACGTTTGAGCCAGCAGGCTGACACCTTGCAAAATGCTGTCAATGTTTTGAACGCACAAAAGAGCGCAATCCAAGCTGAGCTAGATGTAACACAAGCTCGTCATGACAAGTTAGTAGCCGACATCGATGCAAACCAGAAGCGACTTGAAAAACAAAAGAGAGTGTACTCTGAACGAGTTGCAGACCTATCTGCAAACACTCGTATTTCACCTATAGAGCTGTTGGCGAGTAGTCAATCTATCGGAGACTTCGTAAGAGCTGACGCCTACCAGTCTTCTGTCCAGGATCAGATCGAAACTGCTATAAAAGAAGTCAAGTCGTTGAAGCTCAAGCTCTCTAAGCAGAAAAAACAAGTTGAGGATGTTTTAGCTGATCAGACACAGCAGCGCAATGTACTTGCCGAAAAAGAGGCAGAACAAGCAAGCCTTCTTGCAACCACACAAGGTCAAGAAGCTGCATACCAGTCGCTCATTAGCGAGAAGAATTCGGAGCTCTCCAGTCTCCGCGCCGCTCAAGCAGCAGCAAACTCGCGATTTGTGAGTGGCGGAAATTATAGTGCCGGCAATGGACCAGCATGCGGTGGTGGATATCCAGGAATCTGGTGTAACGCACCAATGGACTCACTTGTTGATGACTGGGGCATGTACAACAGACAGTGTGTGAGCTACACAGCGTTTCGTGTTGCCGCATCTGGACGACATATGCCGTATTGGGGCGGGATAGGAAATGCGAATCAGTGGGATGACAACGCACGACGATTTGGCATTCCTGTCGACACGATCCCGCGAGCTGGAGACGTTGCTATCAGCAATGCCGGCTACTACGGTCATTCTATGTACGTTGAGTCAGTTAATCCTAACGGAACGATAAATATCTCTCAGTACAACGCATCTTGGACTGGCACATACAGCACCAACACTATCAGCCCTGCCGGTCTTTACTTCATACATTTCTAGATCATAAAAAGTACACCAAAACTCTGCTCTGAATCATCATGCTCATGCTACTATAGTGGGAGTCTATGGAACAGAATGATCAAAGCAACCAACAGTCACACCAGCATCTCCCTATAAAGAAAAAGCGACTTCCATTTGCAACGATCGGCTTAGTGCTGATTGTGGGGGTCGTGAGCTTTGTCGCAGGCTCAAGGGTGGATACGAGTCAATTCTTCGCAAGCAATAGCGCCGATAGTCCGAGTAGTATCGACTTCTCGACACTCAACGACGTCTACAAAGTACTTCGAAGTAACTATGATGGAAAGCTGAGTGAAGATGAGCTCATCGCAGGTGCAAAGCGGGGACTCGTAGAGGCCGCAGGCGATCCGTACACGGCGTATTTTACTGATGCAGAAGCGAAAGAATTTCAGAGCGACCTAGAGGGTAGTTTCCAAGGGATTGGCGCAGAGCTAGGTAAGCGCAATGACCGTCTACTGGTGATAAGTACGCTAGACGATAGTCCGGCTAAAAAAGCTGGTTTATTAGCGCAAGACGCCATTATCAAGGTGAACGATGAAGACGCTACATCATGGACTGTAGAAGAAGCTGTCACAAAGATCCGTGGAGAGAAGGGGACGAGTGTTAAGCTGACTGTATTGCGCGGGGATGAAGGTCTGAAAGAAATATCCATAGTTCGAGATCAGATAACTAATCCGAGCGTAAAGGCAGAGATCACTCCCGAAGGCATAGGTATATTGCGTATATCCCGCTTTGGCGATACGGATACAACTGCACTTAGTAGACGAGCGGCGAACGAATTCAAAGCAAGGAATGTCAAAGGCGTCATACTCGACCTCCGGGGGAATGGCGGGGGTTACCTGACGGCAGCCAGAGAAGTCTCAAGCTTATGGCTTGAAAACAAAGTCGTCGTCAGCGAACGTAAGAAAAATGTCATCATCGACACACTGCGCTCAGATAGTAACGCACCACTACTCGGCATAAAGACAGTTGTGTTAGTGGATGGCGGTAGCGCAAGTGCCAGTGAGATCGTAGCTGGAGCACTGGAAGACAACGGTGCAGCAACACTAGTGGGTCAAAAAACATTTGGTAAAGGAAGCGTGCAGACACTTGAAAATGTAAAGAGTGGCGGCCAAGTCAAGGTGACCGTTGCCAAGTGGTATACACCGAAGGGCAAGAATATCAGCAAAGAAGGTATCAAACCGCAGATCGAGGTAAAGCTCACGATAGACGACGTTAATGCTAACCGTGATCCTCAAAAAGATAAGGCACTTGAGCTCCTGCGCTAAGAGCGCTTGTGGCTAGCGTAGCAATAAGGTACAGTAGTTTATATGAAGAAAAAGATCCTACTAGTAGAAGATGATGAAGCACTTGCGCAGGTGTATAAGACCCGTTTGGAGATGGAGGATTTTGATGTCCGACATGTTGCAAACGGAGAAGATGCACTGTCGAACGCAGTTGAGTTCAAGCCAGACCTCGTAGTGCTCGATGTGATGATGCCAAAAATCAACGGTTTTGACGTTCTTGATATACTCCGCACAACACCTGAGACAGCGAATGTTCGAGTCGTTATGCTCACTGCGCTATCTCAAGCGAAAGACAAAGAACGTGCAGAACAACTTGGCGCAAACGATTATCTCGTGAAGTCACAGGTAGTCATCGGTGATGTCGTAGCTCGTATCAAGCATCATCTAGCGGAGGCTTAGAGCGGCCGATCTCATTACCTATTTAAAAGAGCCGGCATTCCGGCTCTTTTAAATAAATACTCTTACATAAGCATATTGACAAAAATGCGACACTCTGCTAATATATTTATATAACTTCGAGATAAACAAAAACAATGACACATCAAACACCAGAAAATCTACAACAGGATGAAGGTCTTGCGCCAACAACACGCGTAGAGTTCGACGTCTCCAGCGCTCCTGTCCGTCTTGATAAAACGGAGCTAGAAGCTTTATATAAACGAGCTGATCAAGCAAGGCAGGATGCAAAGACCGATCCTGAGATGATATATGGGAATATGATACAGAACTACTTCATAGATCACGGTGTACTGCGTCCGGATGCTGAGGGGCGATGGTCTGCGGATGCGATACCTGAGTTAACTCCCGTAGTGATCACTTCCGAGGATAGTGAAGTTCCTTCGGCGATCATAACCGGTATAGATCATCCAGATTTTGGCACCGTCTTGGATAACGTTGAGCACGTCCCAGTAGAGGGGCTTGATACAGCAGAGGCGGATGCGGCTGATGCAAAGGTGAAGGGAGCTATCGAGGCAACCTACAATGATTTACAAGATAGGATTACTATCTTGGAGTCTGACCTCGGAGGCCTAGAGAGCGATGAGAAGCAGATAAGGACTCAGCTGCAGCAGCTCCATGATCAGATTCAACTACTCGCAAATACGTTCAGCCCTGAGTCATATTCATATAGCGGCACATCGTTTAGCATGGAGCGACTTGACGAGATTGATCAGATGATTAATGTAGTCCGGGTGTCAGTCGAGAATAGTGAGCCTCCTGTGAATCGTATCAAAAATAAAGTAGAAGAAATAAGTGTAGATGTTGATTCTCAGAGAACGAAGTTGGCAACGTTGGGCGACGATGAGCACGTTAGACCAGAAGCACGAGCGAAGGCCGAAGATGCCGTGAGTGCTGTAAGATCAATCGATGAAGAATTAACGGAGCTTCAGGCGGTTATGACTTATGCTAAAAGAAATAGAGATGACGCTAGCGGTCTCTTGCTTCAATTGCGCAGCGTAATCGATGGCGTGAGGGGTGATGCTGCTACGATAGAGCAGACCTTGGCGAGGGGCTATGACGTTATGTATTTCGTTGCACCGCTGATGCAAAAGATGCAGGAAATGAATGACATCGTAGTTGATAGTCATAGGCTGTCACTTGCAGGTGAGAGGATGCAAGAAATAAACAAGAGACTGAATCAACTAGGCGATGTAGCACGGACAGACAATACAGCTACTTAGCACCAAAGATTAATGACTCTACTGTACGACTACTTGTGTTCGTGGCGCTGTTTTGCCGGTAAAACGGCGAGTTTTGATCTGGCGGAAGTTGACGATTCCGTCTTTTTCGGCGTGGATAGTGTAGTTTCGGCTCATGTATGTTCCTGGACCAGCTTGTTTCGTTTCTCCAACCTGGCGTACGAGAACTTCTCCGGCGCGAACTGTCTGGCCACCAAAACGTTTGACACCTAGCCTCTGGCCAGGACTGTCGTGGACGTTTTTACTCGAGCCACCTGCTTTAACTTTTGACATCTATAACTCCTTAAATCGCTTGGCTGTAAGTCTTGAGCGATTTGTTTCAAGTACTTACTAGTAGATTATTTTATGAATTTCAGTAGTCGATTATACCAATAATGCTACTAAAGAGCAACTGTAAACCATGTAGTTCGGGCGCCGCTCTCTCGAGCGGCGCCCGGTCCTGTCTACAACGTAAAGATTTGACGGGTTATCAGGCCGGTTTAACCCTGAACCGCCCCTCGATCTTGCGGCCCGTTTCCAGGTCGGTGATCACATACCGGTAAATACCGGGCGGGTCAGTAAGGCCAGGCTCGGCACCCAAGGAACAGTCCCATGTCCAGCCAGGTGTCTGCCCGTTCTGGTTAGCTCGGCCAGGATTGCTGATCGCTGCTGCAGGATAGCGCCGCCCGTTCGGATAGAACACGTTCGTGTTGTAACTGCCTTCGGGGGTGAATCCCGATGCTTCTGCCTTCAGCACTCCGGATGCATTCGTACAGCTACCGGTCACTCTGAAGCGCAGCTTGCCGAGAGGGGCCGCGGCACTTGGTACTTCGGAAGTTTCTGGGGCTGCGGTGACGGTCGCGGTCTCCGTGATGGTTGCCACGGGAATCTCAGGCTGCTGATCACTGCATCCTGCAAGCAGGATCGTGATAGCACCCAGGGATAGGGCGAGTCTGATCGCCATAGGTTTCCTTTCGTTGAGGTAAACGGACTTCTCGTTGGACATCAGACAAGAGCCAGTGAGATGGTACAGTTATATCATCGTAAGTCTCGTAGCGCAAAACTACGGCCTAGAGAGGGTGAGTAGGTATCGTCCAACGGGCTGATCGTCTCGACGATATATGAGCTCTCCCGGGCTGTGCACGAATGATATGCGACTAAAGCCAAGTGCTTCTGTCTCGTCTAGGAGGGGTAAATAATGAGTTTTGTTGTTGACGTACCAGACGGGGAGAGCGAGACATAGCCTAGTGTCTGGCTGAATCTGGTCTGCAATGTTTCGCAAGAAATCACGCGCTATAGTGTTGCACTCATCGATGATGCGTCTGAGCTTTGCCGGCTCAGGCGCGTTGCCACCGATTGGTTGACCGAGGTAACCTTCAGACGCGATACAGCTGACAGGTTGTCGCCATATGTGGTCTCGTGCGTCTGCGATCTCGATGCGTTGCGAGACATCGAGCTGATTTTTTTCACTGATCCATGTTAGATTTCTCGAAGTGTAATCGATCATTCTCTTACTAATGTCTGTCGAATATGTACCAGAGCCCATAAGCGATGCTTCGATCGCGACGACTCCTGTACCGCAAAATGGATCGAGTACGATAGTTTCTTTCGATAGTGTAGCGGTCCCGGTTGCCAGATTGATGATGGTTTGAGCAAGCTTTGGTGGCAGCATACCAACGAATGCATCGCGCTTCGGGCGGTCACGATCACGTATACGGTAGGCGTCTATATCCTGGACATGTGTCGTTCGTGCGATGATGGATTGATCCTTGTGACGTACAAATACAAACTCTATCCCAAGAGGCGATGTGAGTTGATTGTGGTAGGTCTGCGCGCTAGAGAGTACTGGTGATTGGTTCGGGATAACTCTGATTGACCTGTCGTATGATCGGATTATTTTCTTGAGGCTGAGGACGTTTGCATTGATCTTATGTACGGGCATGTCGTAGCCTATCATGCTGACGCCGAGTTTTATCTTGCCTTCCGGAAGATCACGCAGCATCTTCGGAAGGATTTTTTTACAATGAAAGAACAGCTTTTGCGGATTGGTGGTAGGAACTGACATGAGAACTTCACCTGTTTTGACAGAGCTGCCTAGGCGGTCAAAATCCATTTCGGCGTTTAC
>CALFQW010000154.1 GCA_937919305.1 uncultured Candidatus Saccharibacteria bacterium | reverse complement strand
AAAAACCAATAATAAAAACAAAAGAAAAAGCACTAATAAATGCCTATCATGACTATCTGACTGACGGAGTATCGATAGCTAGCCAATCTACTGGCCTGGGCTACGGGTCTAAGGCGAGCCTATACCAAACGTACTACGGTCTACGCGGTAAGATTGTCGAAGCTTTTGGAGATTTTGACGCAGAGAAGTGGCGTTGGATGTTCGAGCTTGGAATTGCAGACGGCGCTTATACGGAAGCTCTTGATCTACTAATCTTCCCAAAGAAAAAATCAGCATCGCGCCAGAAAAGACCAGCAGCCAGCACGCGGCAGAGGCGAAGTGACGGAGGTGCGACCGGAGAGCGCGGCAGTAAAGGATCGCTCGATGATGTTGATGACAGTCAATTTGAATCAGATCTGGACGCTGACCCGACTATTCTACGAGATGAAGCTGAAGCCTATGCCATGGATTCAGAAGAAGATGATGTACCAAGGCAGCTCAACATAGCCGGTGGAACTTCCGACCAAGTAAAAGATTATCTACGGCTTATTGGGAGAACCCCGCTGCTCAGTGCCGAGCAGGAAGTGGAGCTCTCAAAACGAATCGAGTGCGGCTTATTTGCGCAAAATAAGCTAAGTGATAGTGGCAGTATTCAGCTCAGCCCTGATGATATAGCTGAGCTGGAGTGGCTTGAACGCGACGGCGTGTTAGCAAAAAATCATATGATTGAGGCAAACCTACGTTTAGTGGTCTCTATAGCAAAACGGTATACCGGCCGAGGTATGTTATTTCTCGATCTTATACAGGAAGGAGACCTTGGTCTGATTAGGGCAGTTGAAAAGTTCGACTACACAAAAGGTTACAAGTTTTCAACTTATGCCACCTGGTGGATCCGCCAGGCGATCACGAGGGCAATGGCTGACCATGGTCGGACAATACGTATTCCTGTACATATGGTCGAGGTGATCAATAAAGTCGCGCGCGTCCAACGGCAAATGTTACAGGATCTCGGAAGAGAGCCGACTAATGAAGAGGTTGCGGTGGAGCTCGATATGACACCAGAACGGGTGGCCGAGGTGCAGCAGTACGGAAGACAGCCGATATCACTTAGCACGCCACTAAGTGATGAAGGGACTGCCGAGTTTGGTGATTTGATAGAGGACTCTGATGCTATCCAGCCTATTCTATTTGCCGAGAATAATGAAAAGGTAGATGCGATTAGAGCCGAACTCGAGACCATGTCTGAGCGAGAGGCGTCGGTTCTCTATCATCGGTTTGGTTTGATAGATGGTGCACCCAAGACACTTGATCAGATTGGCGAAATATTTGGCCTCACCAGAGAGCGTATTCGTCAGATTGAAGCCAAGGCTATGTCGAAGCTGCGCCACCCTTCACGATCTGCACGTTTGCGTCAGTATTTGTAACGGACTCCCCATCTGAGAAGGGTATAATAGGGATATGAGCAAGCCTAAGCGATTAGTAATCATAGATGGCAAGTCGGTCTTTTACCGTGGCTACTATGCGATGCCAAACCTCAGTATGGGTGATGGAACACCGACTGGCGGTGTCTATGGATTTACAGCTCTCGCACTCGAGGTCGTGAAAAAGCTACAGCCGGATTATGTCTGTGTTGCTTGGGATAAGCCGAAGACAAATATCCGCCGTCGTAAGGAGCTTTACCCTGAGTACAAAGCAGGCCGTAAGCCGGCTCCTCCTGACTTTTATGCTCAGGTGCCGATGCTGCATGAGTTACTCGAGGCATTCTCCTGGCCGCTGTATGAGCTCGATGACTATGAGGCCGATGACATCATGGGAACCCTTGCCATGCAAGCTTCAGCGCAAGACATCGAAACATGTCTTATAACCAGTGACCTAGACTTGCTGCAGTGTATCGGTCCTAAGACACATATGTACGCCCTGAAGAAGGGGTTCTCAAACATCGAGCTATATAACCCAGAAAGCTTTGAAGAAAAATATCATATCGATGTAGAGCAATTTCTCGATCTCAAGGCGCTAAAAGGTGATAGCAGTGACAATATTCCTGGCGTGCCGGGCGTTGGCGAGAAGACCGGTTTAGATCTATTGCAGCGCTATGACACGCTCGATGGCGTGTACGAAAATCTCTGGGAGATCAAAGATAGTGTTCGGCGAAAGCTAGAAGCAGGCAAGGACTCTGCATACCTGAGCAAGGAGATTGCACGAATATGGACCGATGCGCCGTTGGAGCTGGATCTAAATGCAATGGACGTCAATGATCTCGACAGGCTGAAGCTCAAGACGCTACTCACGAAGTTCGAATTTCGCTCACTACTAAGGTCCTTGCCAACATCTATGAGAACGACCGAGACTGTTGAGATCGACAATGACGCAGAGCCTATCGAGCCGTTGCAGCTCGTAACATCTATCGGGGCAATCACTGATGCGTACGTATGGATTCATGATGATCACGTGTTCGTCAGTGTAAAAGATGGTGAAGCAGCTCAGCTCACCATTCAAGATGCGATCAAAAAGCTAGAGGGAAAGAACATCATTACGCACAGGGCGAAAGATTTCCTCAAGTTGCTCCTGCACGCAGGAGCAACGGGTTTGCCTGCAGTTCATTATGATACTGAGCAAGCCGCTTTTTTGCTCAATCCACTGCAGAAATCTCGTGAGCTGAGTGATTTGTTCGGCATAGATCAATCAAATCCGCTCCTGGCTCTGGCTGCCATGCGTGAGCTCCACAGGGAGCAGGAGGGTAAATTTGCCGAGCTACCGAAACTTCACAGTGTCGCACGTGACATTGACTTCCCGCTGATGAGTGTATTGGCGCGGATGGAGCATCGTGGGATACGGCTTGATACGGACTTCCTCGCCAATATGCGCAAGAAAATGATACAGGATGTCGATGCAATCAAAGAAAAAATATATAAGCTAGTCGGCACAG
>CALFQW010000153.1 GCA_937919305.1 uncultured Candidatus Saccharibacteria bacterium | reverse complement strand
ACACCTGGCACAATTGATTAATTAATTATAAACGATTTAATTATAAACGTTTATTTCCGTTTATCGTGAATGAATAAAGTTGGTTAAATTGCGTTCGGGTAATTAATTTCTGGATTAATTATAGGATTATTTTGAGTTGATACTATAACAGAAATTTTTACTTTTACCTCTGGATATTTATCTTTAAGGAAACTATAAATGCAGAATGATCGCTTATCTTATTCTCCAATGGAGCATGTAAATATTCAGCAGAAAGTTCAAACCGCATTGCATCTATCCATCCAGATCGAAAGAGATGGTGTTATTGGCTATAGTTCGCAATCAATCGATGGCGACGACACAAGAGGTATCTCAACGAAGCTACTATCAAACGATTCGGTGCAAGTAGGCTTCCCGCGTAACTATGGTCTATCTCCAGGTGAAAGCTATCTGCCCGGCTTTATACTCTTCGGCGGAGCGTTGCTTTGGATGATGTTCAATATACTGCTGTATACGAACTACCAAAAACAGCGACGAGCTATAGAACTTGCGCAAAAGATGACAGTGGATCTCGAGCGACAGAAACAGCTGGCTGTAACGGAAGAGCAAAAAACCCGGTCGATCCTTGAGAGTATTGGTGATGGTGTGTTTGCCATAGACAAAGAAGAGAGGATCATCCTATTTAACCCAGCATCAGAGTTTTTGAGTGGATTTAGTGGCGAGGATGTCATGGGCAGAAAGTACTCAGAAGTGTTGAAGTTTACGTATGAGGATACCGGTAAGCAAAACGACACATTTATCAAAAAGGCTTTATCAGGAAACAAGGCAAAGATGGCGAATCATACACTGTTGGAGAAAAAAGACGGATCTATGCTACCTGTCGCTGATTCGGCATCACCGATCATGACGAATGAAGGCGACGTCGTTGGGGCGATTATCGTATTTCGTGATGCTACAGAAGAGAACGAGCTGGCAGATCGAGCACGGCAAATAGCAATAGCAAAAGCAAAAGACGATGCAATGCTTGGTGCTATCGCGGAAGGTCTTGTCGCAATAGATCCCGACGGAGTTGTAACTAGGGTGAATCAAGAAGCGCTAGGTATACTGGACCTTCCTGAGGAGAGAGTCACAGGTAGCCAGTTTACCGAATTAGTCGATGTGTATAACTTTGATGGATCAAAAGTTTCGAAGCAAGACAGGCCTTCGAACAAGGTCATTAGTTCAAAAAAGACAGTAAGTTTTGTCGGCGAATACGAAACGCTGTCGAAAAAGCGCATTCCTGTACGTATAGCTATCTCACCAATAATCATCGAGGGTGAGTATGCCGGTGCACTCGAGTTATTCCAGGATATTACAGCCGAACGTGAGCTAGATAAGTCAAAAGATGATTTCATCGGACTCGTTTCTCATCAGCTAAGTACGCCGGCAACTGCCGTCAAAGCAAATCTCGGTATGATAGTCGAAGGCCTGGTATCGAAAAAAGATGATATAAACAGCGCTGTTCAGGCTGCCTATGAAAGCAATGATCGGCAGATCCAAATCGTTCAAGATTTCCTGAATGTGGCGCGTCTCGAGAATAATCGCTTAAAGCCAAATCCCGAACTACTTAGCTTGAGAGATTTTATCGAGCAAATCGTCGTAGAACAGAAGATGCCACTCAACGAGCGTCGGCACGAGGTGAACATAAAGTGCGACAAACAGCTACACATCAACACTGATCCGCATCTTCTCAGTTTCATAATGAACAACTTTATAAACAATGCCAGTAAATACTCAGCAAGTGGCACAGATATCGTCGTGAGCGTAGAAGACAAAGATGCTGATGTTGAAATAAAAGTCGTAGATCAAGGTGTTGGTATATCAAAACAAGATCTTGATAAACTGTTCCAACGATTCTCACGCATTCCAAACGAGTACTCCTCAGTTGTTGGTGGTACCGGGCTCGGTTTATATCTTGTGAAGAATATGACAGAATTGCTCGGAGGAACACTGTCTGTTGAGTCAGAACCCGGTAAAGGTTCGAGCTTTATAGTAACGTTGCCGAAAGGAGACAAATGATGGCAAATATATTAGTTGTAGAAGATGATCCGATGATCAGAACGGTGTACGAGAAGATCTTACTGACGGCATCGCATACCGTCACTACTGCACAAGATGGCGAGGAGGGGCTGAAGCTCGCTGAAGAGAAAAAGCCAGACCTCATAGTACTCGATATGCTCATGCCAATTGTTGACGGAATTACATTTTTAGAGAAGTATGATATCAAAAACAAACACCCGGAAACAAAAGTGATTGTGATGAGTAATGTCATGATGCAAGATAAGATCGATAGAGCAGTCGAGCTCGGTGCAGTTAACTATAAAACCAAGGCCATGTTCTCACCAAAAGAGCTTCTCGAGTTGGTAAACCAGACACTCAGCAGTTCTTAAGCAAGGAAACATAAACTACTGATACAATAGATATCATGGTACGTAAAGGAAAATACACCAAAAAACCATCGTCTTATTCGCGATCGCGATACTTCTTTAAGAGGCATTGGCAAAAATGGCAATCAATGAGTCGAAAGAAGAAGATCTTGCTGGTTGGCGGCCCGATTGCTGCGTTCTTAGTACTAACACCGATTATTACGTATTTGATGCTTGTTCGCGATATTTCCGACCCAGAGCGTCTGATGAACCGAAACAATACCGGCATTCAGCTCGTCGACAAGGCGGATAAAGTCTTTTTCAGTACCGGGTCCAACAAATCACTCAACCGGCTGGGTCTGGATCAGATATCAGACAACACCGAAAAAGCCCTCATATCGAGCGAAGACAAAAATTTTTATCAACATGATGGTTTTTCTGTATCTGGAATAGCGGGTGCTGTAGTGAATAACTTGCGTGGTGATGCTGGAGGCGGCTCAACGATTACGCAGCAGCTAGTAAAGAATACGCTACTGTCGGATGAAAGATCTTTCTTGAGAAAGTACCAGGAGATATTTATGGCTGTTGCAGTTGAGCAGCAGTACACAAAGGACGAGATATTGGATATGTATCTGAACTCTGTTTACTACGGTGAGGGTGCATTCGGTATCGAAGAGGCGGCGCGGATCTACTATAACAAGCCTGCGAACGACCTGACGCTAGCTGAAAGTGCAATGCTCGTCGGTATTTTGCCAGCGCCGAGTGCTTTTTCCCCTATAAACGGCGACCCAGAAAAAGCCAAAAAGCGACAGGCTTACGTGCTCGATCGAATGGTTGAAGACGGTAAGATAACGCGTTCTGAAGCCGATGATGCGAAAGCACAAGAGATAGCCTATGCAGAAGTGAAACCTGTCGAATATGAAAACGCACCTCACTTTACTGAAATGGTTATAAGTCAGCTCTACGACGAATACGGCGAAGAAAAGATCAGAAGATCTGGGTATAAAGTGCATACAACGCTTGACCTCTCATGGCAAGAGCAGACTGAAGCTATCGTTAGGGATAGGATAGCTATCAGCAGTTCAGCGGGTGGACGAAATGCAGCGGTCGTTGCTATCGATCCAAAGACCGGTGAGGTGAGGACGCTCGTCGGTAGTGTTGACTACAACAACCCAGAGTTTGGTAAGGTCAATATGGCAACAGCTGCACGCCAACCTGGCTCAAGTTTTAAGCCAATCTACATAACTGAGGCGATCGACCAAAAGATGGTGACAGCCGCAACGGTGATTAAAGACGAGGCAACAGACTTCGGCGGATATAAACCAAACAACTATGACTTTCGTTTCCGCGGGAACATAACACTTCGCAATGCACTTTCGCAGTCACTTAACATTCCTGCTGTCAAAGTTATGCAA
>CALFQW010000152.1 GCA_937919305.1 uncultured Candidatus Saccharibacteria bacterium | reverse complement strand
GCCAAAGGCAGCGATTGTCATGAGCGTGCCAACGCCAATCTTTAGTTTTCGCAACTTTTTGATACTAGCTGGTATGAATGTCCAGCCAGCGATTGCTGTTGCAAGCAGGGCGAGGCTAATACTGATATACTCGGCACTGCCAGTGCGCTCTAGGACAAATGCAACAACCCACAACACTGCTGCAAGCCCTGCAAGCTGCAACTCACGCACCTGCCAGAACTTTATAACCGCTTTTGACTCTTTGTCTGCATGGTTATCGTCGTGGTCGCAGCACTCAGCACTCACGATCGCCCCCAAATATCGGACAGTTAGCGACTGCTTGATCGCTCTGTTCTAGTATCTTCTCTGCGTCGTGTAGCAAGTGCGTGATATCTGGTGAAGTCAGGCGGTAAAAGGTCTGCCGCCCCTCAATACGACCCTCTACGAGTCGGCAGTCTTTCAAGCAAGCGATGTGCGCTGAAACTGTTGACTGTGCCAGTCCAAGCTCGTCTACGAGGTCTGCTACTCGCGCCTCATTCTCGGTAAGTTTACGAATGATCGCAAGCCGAGTACTATCTGACAGGCTATGGAGTAGGCTTGCCAGTGTTGTTAGTTGGGTGTGTTCTGTAGTTTGTATCGTCATATACCGATAATATCATATTTTAGCGATGATAGTGTATTTACCTCTCTATGCTGCCATGCCTCAGTTACCAATCAAGCCACCGCCCGGCTCTGTGAAGATAATTGATGCCCATAGCACGAGGGCGATGATTATAAGTATCAGCATAATAATTTGGAAAACAGATAGTTTTATTTTCTTCATACTTAGTTAAATCCTTTCGTTGTTTGTAGGTTTTTGATTGATTGTATTTTTCGTTCGTAGTGGGCTTTATCGTTTGCCGCATAGCTTTTCATCTCCCCGTATTGGATTTGACCACTTCTCATGTCGATATATTCTAAAGCGCCCTCATGAAGCTGTAAGAGTAAGCGAAGAAACTCTTTTTCTTTCTCCGCTGCTGTCATTGTTGTCAGCTTGTCTAGCTCCATAACCTTGGGCATTCCGGGGTTTGTAGGGTACGCGTCGTGTCCGTCTTCGCGTGGGAAGTCGGAGAGACTGAGGTAGGACTCATTCCACTCATTGAGCCACTTTGCGTATTGTTCTGCTGCCTTACCGTGCGTAGCGATCACTTCATCAGTGAGTTTTTTCATGTCCGCATCGGCTTCACCGTGCCGCGCGATATTGGCAAGTTCAACCGCCTGCTGATTATAGATAATCATTTGCTTGGCGGTACTCACCTCAAAATAGTCGTGCTTCGTGGGGTCGGCCGGTGGTGCAGTAGCATTGTCTGTCGTTGTGGTACTATCGTCTGGCTTTGGCGTTGTACTAGACAGCTTGTTGCCGCCTAGTATAAACCACCACACGCCAGCCAGTAAACCGGCTATCGCTAGTACGACTAGAATACCGATACTAATTTTGCGTATCGCCACTACCTGCCTCGCTCAGAGCGTTATCGAGCAATTTAGAAAATGCCTCGACACTATTTTCAGGTTGTTCAACTTTTTTGCCGTTCAAGAAGAATGTTGGCGTTGCGTTTACTCCGAGTTCTTTAGCAAGCTTGAGGTCAGCGTTGATTGTTGCAGTAGTCATCTGATCTTGTACGTCAGTGTCTAGCTTTGCCATATCAAGGCCGATGTCTTCGGCGTATTGCTTAAAGTAAGTGTCCGCTCCGCCTCGCTCCCATGTCTTTTGCCCCTCAAATATCTTGTCGTGCATTTCCCAGAACTTGCCTTGTTTTGCGGCAGCTTCGCCATAGGCGGCAGCCATACGAGCAAATTGGTGACCTGAGCTTATAGGAAAGTTTTTGACCTCAAACTTCACTGTATCTTTATATTTCTCTTTTAGTTCTTTTACCGTTGGGTAATAGGCA
>CALFQW010000151.1 GCA_937919305.1 uncultured Candidatus Saccharibacteria bacterium | reverse complement strand
CAAAATACTCACATTCGATCCCAGTGTACGCTACCGGAAGGTGAATATTCCATCCGGCAGGGTGCCCCCAAACCTAGTGTATTTAATATATTATCACGTCATTATCAATTTGTCAATACTTTTTATACATAAAATGAAACAGGCCGCAAGAAACGGCTCTAGCTGAAGACGATGTCGTCTCAAGCGAACCTGTTTCATGCGGCCCTTTTGAGCCCGTGGAGGGTCTACGACTGATCGATGAGCTGTAAGCCCTTCTGCGCCCTCCTGTCTCGGAGGATTCGTCGGCAGTCGTCGATGTACATGCCGATCGCCACCGCCTCTTGGGCGTACGCCAGCTTCTCCGTCGGGTTGTCAAAAGACTTGCGACAGGCGTTGAGCGCTCGGTTGCGCTCACCTTGTGCCGCAATGATCGCGTCTTCCAGGAACTCGTCGGTGACGTTGTCCGGGATGCCTTCGAATGCCATGCTAACTCCTCTTGTTCGATCGCTTATCGGATGAGCGACATAGATATATAATAGCATATTATTATCTATTGGTCAATGGTTACGCCACACATCACCTCTGTTACAATAGTCCAGTTATGGTTGCAGATATTACGATCACTGAAAAGTCATTTGGCCCCAAGAATCTCTACAAGAATATTCGATTTTCCATCGATAATGGCGAGAAGATCGGTATCGTTGGTCGCAATGGCGTTGGTAAATCTACCCTGTTTCACATATTGGCAGGAACCGACACGGACTTCGAGGGTGACATCATATATCGACGTGGTGTGAGTGTTGTCGCGACGGCACAGGAACACGGTGAGATACCCGATGATACGACTGTACTGCAATACGTCCTACAGGGGCTACCCGAGTATGGTGGCTTGAGCCATATCATCGAGACATATCCGGATACTATGGGCGATGATATGCAGATGATCACGGCTTATACAGAGGCGTTGCAGCGATTTGAGGATAAGGGATTTTACAGGATAGAAGAACAGATAGAGCGTGAGCTGGATACGTTCCAGCTGAGTGGCGTAGCGCATCGACCATTTCGAACACTAAGCGGTGGGCAGAAACGACTCGTTGAGGTGATAAAGGTCATGCATAGTGACGCGCACTTGGCGCTCGTTGATGAGCCAACAAACCACATGGATTATGTCGCAAAGCAGCAGTTCGTTGACTGGATGAAAGCTGCTCGTGAGGCGATGCTGGTCGTGACGCATGATAGAGATGTGCTCGCACATGTTGATCGGATCATTGAGATAAAAGACGGAACATCACAGAGCTTCAAGGGTAATTATGATGCTTATTTGCGGCAGAACGCAGTCAGTACTGGCTCGCAGATGAATGAATTTCAGCTCATCGAGCGGCGCATCACAAATCTAAAGCAAAAAGTTATAGACTATCAACGGCTCAAGGAAAAGGCACGGAACCCTGCGACAATACAGAAGTTTAAACGTCTGGAGACGACTTCTCGAGCTGAGCTTGCAGAACTTCAAGCAAAAGAAAAGCCAACATTTTGGATCGACAAAGAATCTGTCGAGGGACTTAACTACAAAGTCGCAAACCAGTACGAGAAGTTCAAAGCCCGTAATATTCGGATGAACATGAAGAGCGATGAGAACCGCTCGAAACACGTCCTCGTCAAGGCAAGCACGCTGTCGCTCGGTTACGATACACCGTTGTTCGATGGTATTTCTATCGATCTTCGAGAAGGAGAGTCAGTCGAGTTGCGTGGACGTAACGGTGCTGGTAAGACGACGATCATCAAGGCGCTGCTTGGGTCAAGAGAGCCGAAGTATTTCGCCGGTGAGCTGGAGCTCGATAGCAAGACAAGAGTTGGGATATATGAACAAGAGAGCTCAAAGGAATACTTCTCCTTATCTCTAGAAGATGCGATAGAGCGAGTGTATCTGGACCGCGACTTATCGATCACGACGACGAAAGTGCGTAGCTTGCTCAATGATTATCTCTTCAGTGATGGAGATGCGAAAGTGCCCGTTGCTCAGCTAAGCGGTGGTCAAAAAGCACGTCTTCAGATCATCGCCATGCTTGCGAACGATCCACAGCTTTTGATACTCGATGAACCAACAAACCACCTCGATCTCCCGAGCATCGAGGAGCTTGAAAATGCACTCAGTGCATACGGAGGAGCGGTACTGTACGTTAGCCACGATAGTTACTTTCAAAGATCTCTTGGCGGTGAGGTAGTGCAAGTCGGCTCTACAGCTATTTAGTTTCTGAGTGGATCAAGCGAATCATAGCCCAGCTTGAAAATGGCTTTGATGGTCCCTGCGAGAGATGCATTTTGTATCAAGACTGCTTGGTTATGAGATGCAAACAGTACATAGTCGTCGAATGCGAGACATAGTGATTTTAGTTCCCTGTCATAGTCGATATTGATTTGTCTTGGCTGGCGCATAAATCTATCGAGTAAGCTGAGCGACTTCGTGGGTGGTCGAGAGTTCCAGATGCTATAGCTCTGTATCTGCCGCTCCTTTCTGATTTTTTTGAAGCTTTTTTGATATGGTTCGGGAAGCGTTGTGAGTATGTTCTCTTGAGGTGATGCGATATACCATGTTCGTGATGAGCAGTAGAGTGCGCGGTCGAAAAGCTGTATTATCTCGGACTCCGTAGTAGCTAGCGTGATATCAAAGTCATCCGTGTGGGCGGCGCTGCCTGGGATCATCTCTATCATCTCAGACAACCGTCTGTTTTTAGCTGCGATGTAGGGTATAGTACCGCGGAGTCCAACTTTTGTGTAGGTGTATGACTTTTTGTTGAGCGGTTTGCGCTTGACGAGCCCTACTTCGTTCAGTTGAGATAAACCCGCTACTACAGACGCCCTAGGCAGCTTTGTATATCTCCTGATTGCTTCACTGGTTTCTGGCGTATCCGGTAGCGCTTCATAGAGTGATATGACATATCTTGGTAGATCGAGCTCTCGGTACACATCATTAGATATATTATTCATATCTAAACTATATCTGTAAATTAATATTAAATACATACTTTATATTTGATACTGCTGCAATTATCTCTGTATTCGAGGAGACTGAATGAGTAAACAAGGAGAATAGTATGTCAGAAATAGCACTGCAAAAAATCCACGTCGTTGGTGGTGGGACGATAGAGCCTATTAGGGAGCATCTCGCACTATCTGCACGTGCCTACGGGGCAACTGCTCGTAAGATCGCTGATATGACCACCGCAGAAATCCCGAGCATGGAAACTGAGCTGCATCTGACGAGGATGGCTGATGCTAGTAGCAGCATAGAGACGAGCGATGATCTCGCTGCGTTGGCAGCACGTATCGTTGGCGACGCTGCGACAAAGATAGTGTTCTGGACTCCCGCGGTGTGTGACTTTCGTGGTAGCGTTGGTGGAGTTGCAGGAAGCCTACATGGTGAACGCCTCTCATCTCGAGATGACGACTTGCACGTAGATCTCTGCCCTAGTCCAAAGATAGTTGCACTACTCAAAAAGATTGGGGTCAACGGCACAGAACCGCGTAAGGACATCATGGCGGTCGCATGCAAGACGACGACAGACAGAACACCGGGTGAGCAGTACGATTTGGCAGCTCGCCTCATGGAAGAGAATGACCTGGATGTTGTTCTGGCAAACGACACTATTACGAGACTAAACATGGTCTTGACGGTGGGCGGCGCTATGCATCACAAGACAACTGATCGTGAAGAGGTAGTACGAGCGTTAGTTGAGCTGGCGGCAGATGCAGCTGATGTAACGATAAAGAAAGATGCAGGACCAGATACGTATCCGGAGCCTATGCACTACATTAGGCCAGAGCAGTATCTTGGTGATTGGGAGTGAGTTTTTAGTCAGAAGTTGAGGCAAAAGTATGACCAAGAAGTCGTTCGATGACTTTCGTCCAAGCTTCATCGGGAAGCCCTGTGTCGAGGTCATGTGATCCTGCCCGTAGTTCGAGAAGGTCACGTAGTGCTTTGCGTGCATCAGGTATGTCTGTCCGGTCGCGAGTGTTCTTGAGTGTGATAACTAGCAGCCGAAAAACAGTATCATCATCTTGGAGTCTCTGAAAACTATCGTCATCCGTAAAATGGTCTGAGCCAGCTTCTTTGACGGAAGCCAGAGTTTCGTTTTCTCGAACGGAACGTGATATGTATCCAGCTATCACGTCAGAAGGAGATAGAGCGTGTGGTGGCTCGCATAGATGGGTCATGAACGCATCGACCTGTTCGGTCCTCGTTTCTGCTGCCTCAGACTGCTCCTGGGCTTCACGCCAATCTGACAGCTCGAATACCCCTGGTTTAGGTTCGTGAGGTTGTGCTCGCTCTGCCATAGGAAGGGTTACTCCTTAGGTATTGTAGTAAGTGTAACATATGGCAGTATAAGTGTAAATATGATATAGTATGCTACTAAGTCTGAGAAATCAGAAGAACCTTATCCCAAAGAGGAGCAACAAATGCCCACCCTCAATCTCATCGACTACGCAGAGCCTGCGATCGAGCAAGAGTTCGCAACGTTTCCGAAGCTTGCATGGTCGCCAGGAGCGATGTGGTTCATGGACGATGGCGTCCTTCAAGAAGCATTCCACGTTGTAGTGGACTGGATGTTCAAGCCTCGTCATGCCTACCACGATAGAATCATTATCGCCTTTCGAGGCGATTTTGTTTATTAACAGATAAGAATTGCTCAAATGAATGGTTCCAAAACCTTTTTCAAAGTCATAGCTCAAACCTTGCGGGAAAATCGTCTTTTGAACACGCTTTTGTATCTGTATAGGTGCCCGGTTCCAGAACTCAGAAGGGTCTTTTAAGAAGAGGAGCGCGTTGTCTATGATCTTTTCTTTTTGTTCGGCATATACGTCGGCTTCAACCTTTTTGCTTTCGAGAACTTCAATCTCTGTGTCGACATCTTTGATAACAGCTTCTTTGTCGTCGTAGCTTATGAGATCGCGCGTGAATTTACGTATGGTTGCAGCACGCTCATTTTTGAGGGACTCTATCTCTTGGTTTAGTTCGTGCGTTGATTTGAGCGCGTCGTCGTATTCGTCGCACCATCTTTGTAAAACGATTTGTTTGAACAGTTTTGTCCGTCCGGATTTAAAACGGATATGTGAAAGAATTTCTCTGAATTCCTGGTGTATCTCATCGCTACTCTTGCTGACGGGCTTCCCTAGTTTCGTGGCACGACAGGTCAGGCAGCTGTAGCGCGGA
Source organism: uncultured Candidatus Saccharibacteria bacterium (assembly GCA_937919305.1). GTDB lineage: Bacteria > Patescibacteriota > Saccharimonadia > Saccharimonadales > Saccharimonadaceae > CALFQW01. Next base: position 4,855 of record CALFQW010000151.1, on the reverse strand, counting down.
TACCGTCCGCCGTTACCGCGCGGGGCGCTCGCTGTGACGAACTTTTCGCAGTATGCACAACGTAAAAAGTCACGTCGCAGAGGATACTCTGACTCATCGCTTCGCACCTGAATCTTTCGATTGCCTGCGATAATTCGTTGGTTTTTCTCAAAAGTCTCAGGAGAGATTAGGGCCTGGTGCAATCCGGTATACCTCACGCCGTCAGTATATTTGGACTCGATATATCCTGCGTATATGGGGTTTTGGAGAGTGTTTTTTACTGTTTGCCACGTTCTCTTTCCGCCTCTTTTGTTCTTGATGCCAAGCGAAAATGCCAACTCAGCAGCAGATTTTATAGAATACTGCCCCGTAGAAAACGACTCTAGAAATGTCTTTAAGATCGGTGCCATGATTTCATCAGGTGCAATTGTCGTAACGCCTTGCGCTGTGCGAGCTTTTTTATAGCCTATCGGGGCGTCGTGTGGCCAACCGCCTTGCTCAAGACGTTTTTTCATACCCTCAGTCGTTCTGTGCGTCCTAATCTCATTGTCGAATTGAGCAAACCCAGAAAGCACAGTTTCCATGAGTTTACCTGTTGGAGAATCATCAATTGGCTCCGTGACTGATACGAGGGAAACACCGTTTTTTCGCAAGATAGCACGAATCATTACATGATCATCAGAGTTGCGTGCGAACCGGTCAAGCTTCCAGACGATACAGCGGTTGACTTTCCCTTTGTTTTTTCGGCAGAACTCAAGCATTGCGAGTAACTGCGGTCTGTTCATTGCTTTTGCAGACTCACCCTCATCACGAAAGACATTTTCAGGTTTCAGCTTCCAGCCATTTGCTTTGGCAAACTCTAGACACTGCTTTTGTTGCATTGAAAGGCTCGTTCCATGAACTTGCTCCTCGGTAGACACTCGGATATATGCAACACTTTCCATATTTAGAACCAGTTTATCATTTATTTCATCTGTATTTCATTTTCATCTCGAAACTTTAGAACCATTTGAATTGAGAACTGAGCAATCATATCGAAATCATCGATCAGCTGTTGGATTTCGTCATCAGTCATCATGTCGGCTTCATCACCCAGCAGTGACTTTGCCTGAGTAAGAGATATGACATTATCGCCTCTAATTTTCACAGAAGCATCATAAAATAACCGCTATGACGAAAAATTACGTAAGTCTAAGCAATATATGCAGGATTGAGTTTTATCGACGAATTGCTCACCAGCAAAAAATCTTTAGCAGCGGTTTTTGCAGCTACGTCTCGCCTAAGGTCGTTAGCTGTTTTCTCTATGCTTTTATCCTGAAGCTGTCCCTCTGAATAATCAAAATGATCGATAAAATATTGTTCGACCAGATCATTTTGCCATTGTTTGTGAGGATCGGAAAAAAGAGTCGTCAATATCCGATGTCGCAACGTATTTTGCCCACAAGTAAGAACTTCAATGTTATTTAAAAATAGCGTGGTATTTTCTGAATCGTAACTAAACTTCATTCGATATTGCAAGTTGTATCGAAGCTCCAGTTTTCCGATGATGAGCTGGAGTCGCTGTAACTCTCGCTCTAAGCGGTTTGCTTCCGTATCCGACCAATCCTTGAGGTCTACAGAATTAAAGTCATATAGCGCCTCTACGGCATCATGAGAATAGAGTCGGTCTAACAGGTCTAGTATGTTCTGTCTGAATACGGATCGATACGGAAATGCAGTTCGGTGCCTTAGTAACTCATCCTTTTGATCTTGAGTAACGCGTCTGTTGCGGTCTAACATGCCGTGATCGGTTAGCCATCGAACAGCTTCATTCCGCTGGTAAATAAGCTCCTGATAAATTTCAGAATAAGTAGAGAGATCATGATAAATATTTGACTGATCCATTTGGCTTGATACTACCAAAAAATAATATTTTTTGCGCGCGCACTTAGTACAGAAACAGAAGGAACAAAAGGGGAGGTGGGGGTGATAGGTTCCAGATGCACTAAAACACGACATTTTCTCTGGTGTAGCCTACTGAGTTGCCAATGGGTATGAAGTATAATGTACGTAAGGGAAAATACAGTAAGCATGACAGACAGCCAGCAGCCAGAAACAAGATCAAAAAAGAGCTTCACCATCAACAAGCCACTCAAGGTGGTCATTGGTGCAGTCGCTGTATTGCTGCTTGGGCTGACCGCATACGTAGGATTTATCTATGCTATTTCTCCAAGTGTTGTGCGCGATCCGAAGCTCGAACACTATCATTTCCGCATGCAACTACTCGTTGACGGCAAAGCCGAAAACTTTGGCAGCAAAGGTTACCAGACAGGCTACGCAAAAGACCAATGCAACGCGAACCTACCGGAACAACCTATTCATTTCCACGATAACAAAGACCAGTTCACCCATATCCACTGGGAAGGTATGACAGGCGGCATGGTGATGAAATATTACGGTTGGAACTTTATCGGGGGTATCGACCATACGCTTGGCTACAAACTCAATGACCTTACTGATATCCAAAAAGTAACCACCCATGGTGATTACTTGCCTAAGATACCTGAAGGCGCGAATTTCTATGTATATACCGGCAATGAGGATGGCTACAAGCTGCGTAGTTTTGACGACTGGAAAAGCCAAGATCTAGAACAATTCTTTGGAGTAGTGAGCAATTCTCCGGCGCACGATATCAACAAGAACGGTGGCGAACAAGCGAATTTGCTAGATAAATTTTTCCCGAAAGCATACGCGCATGGTACGGAAGATCACTCAAGCGGGGACGCTGTAAATACTGATAGCGAAACCGAAGAACAAAAGCTTACTCGCATCAATAACCTACTTGGAAACGTCGTCATTTTTGTACAAAAAAACGAGCCGACTATTGATGAGATCAAAGCAAGATTTAATGACCTCGAGCCCTTAACGGATAGCACATGCGGCGGCTGATACTTTCCTTATCGAACCGGCTGACTGCGCTCGTACTCCTTGCAGCTGTCATTGTTTGTTCGGCCGCTGGTATATCACAGCACGTTATGAAATCGAGCGCTGAAATAAGTTCAAACAACTGTTCATCATCGTGTTCCTCGCACGGCCAACACGTGGCGGTCAGTAGTCAAAACAAAAACGAGGACGACGACAAAAAAGAGCCTGCCCCCCCTCTTGTTAACTGGAACGCAAATACTGTTGGTTATGTTTTGGTCTATTTGGCCCCAGTTGGAGTAGCTTTCTGGATACTTACACGACAAAAACTTTTCCATCTTTCCACTCAGATGCGATTTTGAGATTAAGCCTAGCTTATATTTCAATAGTCATAATTATGAAAAGAGGATGAGATGGGAAAAGGGATGTTGATTACATTGGGGACTTTGTTGGCAGTCTTCGTAGGGCTAGTGGTGTTTACGAAGACTACCAGTCCAGAAGTTACCAGTGATGGCTCAAAGAATTTTTACGGTAAGCAGGACAGTAAGGTTACTCTAACAGAATATGTAGATTTCCAGTGTGAAGCCTGCTACGCATTTTACCCAACAGTTAAGGAAGTAAAGGAGAAATATAAAGATAAGGTTAAGTTCCAGATAAAGAACTTCCCTATATCTAGCTCTCATCAGTTTGCCCGACGTGCTGCTAGTTACGCTGAAGCAGCAGCAATGCAGGGCAAGTTCTTTGAGATGCATGACAGGATATTTGAAGGTCAAAAGATTTGGGAAAAGTCTAAAGATCCGTCCGAGTACTTCGATGGATACGCAAAAGAAATTGGCCTAGATATGACCAAACTGAAAGAAGATGTGGCAAGTAAAGAAGTCAACGCTACTATCAATGCTGACCTGGCGGAGGTGAAGAAACTCGGTGGAGATGGAACCCCGACTTTTGCGCTTAACGGTAAGAAAATAGAGAACCCTGAAAATACTGTAGAAGCGTTCTCGAAAGTACTAGATGAAGCACTGAAAAGTACTGAATAAGGAAATTCTATGCATAAGAAAACACTTATCTTAGGAATCATTCTCGGTTTGGCATTTGCTGTTGCGGGCGTGTATGTGTGGGAGACATACTTAAATAAGTCTGAAAAGAATCAAGCCCAAATCGCCCAGCAAGGTAGTGATCAAAAAGCGCCTGTTTTCACTCAACCTGCTCCAGAGGGTGATATCGATAGCGGTGATGGTCTCACTTCAATCCAGATGTTTGAAGAGTTACAAAAGGTCACCGATCCGGAAGAATTCAACCGCAAGTATATTACGTATATGACCTTGCTCAGAAATAACGAGTCTGGGATGTCTCGTCTCGTAGAGGAAAAGTCAAACCGCCAAGAGCTGAAAACCGCAGCCGCGCAATCGATTGAGGCAGACAAAACCTTCATCAATAACATGGTTCTGTGGCAACGGCTTTGGGGCTATACGGATCATTAGATGAGTAAAAGCTGATGATAGACGTTGACGCAGCTCGCGCTTTGATGGCGGATAGCTTGGGCTTTCATATTATCTTTGCACTGTTAGGTGTAGGGTTGCCGCTCGTCATTCTGCTTATCGAACAACTAGGCTTACGGCGCAAAGACCCGTTGATCTTGGAGCATGCCAGACGGCTTTCGCAAAACTGTCCATGGGATTCGCCTGGGACAGAACTGTCCAGCACAATGCCGCGCAGATTTTTCCATTCGATCACATATTGCAGCGGGGCTTTGGGGTCATCGTCATATCGGGGATCGGGAAAAGCCTGACGGATGCCGGCACGGTCATCATGATTGCCACAGGCCAGATAAAACGGAACGGTAAGGCCTGATAGGATGGAATACAAAACCGCATATTCTATGGCCTTACCGCCATCGACCAAGTCACCTGTTATAAAGACGGCATCCAGATCCGACGCCATGCTATTGATATGGGCGACTGCGGCTTCCAAATAC
>CALFQW010000150.1 GCA_937919305.1 uncultured Candidatus Saccharibacteria bacterium | reverse complement strand
ACCCCCGCTTGGTACTGATTGACCATGCGTGTGATGCGAGACACTAAGTTACCCAGCTCGTTCGCTAGTTCGTTATTGTATGCTGTCTCGAACTTTTGCCAAGTAAAGTCACCGTCATCGAGTGTCGGGATATGCCTCAGGAAATAGTAGCGGAAAGCGTCAACACCATAACCCTCGATGATCTCCATCGGGTCTACGACATTACCAACTGTTTTGCTGATCTTTGCACCCCCAATATTGACGAAACCGTGAACGAGAAGATTCTTCGGCAGATCAACACCAAGAGCAAGAAGCATTCCTGGCCATATCGCAGCGTGGAAACGCAGTATGTCTTTACCGATTACCTGCACATCTGCCGGCCAATACTCTTTCCATTCTTCCTTATCTGGATAGCCAAGGACCGTCAGATAGTTGCTCAGTGCATCGATCCAAACATACATGACGTGGTCGTTGTCATCAGGAACCGGCACACCCCAGCTCAAGCTTTTCTTTGGTCTGGATATACTGACATCCTTGAGCCCGGCATTGATGAGATTTAGGATCTCTTTCTTGCGGAATTCTGGGACTATGTTCATTTCGCCGCTCTCGATTGCTGAGCGTATCTGGTCTGAAAAATCAGATAATCTGAAATAATAGTTTTCTTCGCTCACCCGCTCGTATGGCGCCTGGTGATCAGGGCAAACGCCCCCGGTTTGTTCCATCTCATGATCTGTAAAAAACGCTTCGTGACCGGTACAGTACCAGCCTTCGTAGCTACTTTTGTAGATGTATGGCTTTAGCTTTTCCCATATGAACTGTACCGCAGCTCGATGATGGACGTCACTCGTTCGGATAAAATCCGTATACTGTGCATTGACTGCTTTCATGACCGTTTCAAAATTGCCATAAGCTTCATCAACATATTGTTGAGGTGGTAAGCCCTCGGCTTTTGCTTTTGCGGCGATCTTGTTGCCATGCTCATCTGTACCAACTTGGAAACGGACTTGATTTCCTTGCTGCTGCTGATAACGCGACCAAACATCAGCGTATAGATAATCCATCGCATTGCCGATGTGTGGTTTTGCGTTTACGTATGCTATAGCTGTTGTGATATATAGTTTTTTGGTCATAGGGTTGTATTCTAGTGTAACAGAGGGGATTATCGCATCATAGCAAGGCCGGCGAACCGCCCCGCAGTATCGCCGCGAGAGTGCGAAAAATAGTCATCGTTCGTGCAAGTATCAATCGGCGACATCGTAATGTTTTGCTCTAGCACTCCTGCCGAAAGGCAGGCTTGTTTGTTGTAGCCTTGCATATC
>CALFQW010000149.1 GCA_937919305.1 uncultured Candidatus Saccharibacteria bacterium | reverse complement strand
AATAATTTGTTCGGTCATTGAAGTGTAAATGATTCAAGCAGGACTTGCTCCTGCTTGATGTCACATCCAGTAAGCAGATCGGATATAGAGTCGGTGAAGTGTTTCGAGCCGCACAACATATAAGTACTTGTCTTTGACAGAGTCTTGATGAAATCTTCGGTAACTCGTTTTCCGTCCGACGTAGTCACGCTGTATATATCGTTTTTCCCTTTGATTGAGCTCAGATCGATCATTTCTTCACGAGACGAGGTAGCATACACGATACTAAATCGTATATGTGGATAATAACGCATCATACTAATAAACGGCGCTATACCAACTTTTCCGGCAAAACACGTAAGGTGTTCCGTATTTTCACCTATAGTGAAATTCCCAAACGCTTGAGTTATCTCGATCTTATCGCCTTGATGACATTCATAAAACCAGTTGGATGCGACACCGTTTGGCTCTCGCTGGATGAGTAGCTCCATCTCATCATCATTTGGACCGGACGCGAAGGAGTATTGTCGAACAGTCCTCGATATCTGGTTTGGGATGCGGACGATGCAGTATTGCCCTGGTTTGAAGCGGTAGTCTGTCGGGCGATCGAATTTGATGGATACGATGTATTTTGTCACGAAGGATTTAGAGGTTACTGAAACCTTTCGCCAAGTATATGGGTCAATGATCATGTCACTAGTATATCTGCTATCATGAGGAGCGATGAAGATACTAGATGGATCAGAGCTTGCGAGTTATATCAAAGAGCGCCAGGCAAAACAGGTTCGCGGATTACGCCAGGCCTATGATACGTTTCCTAAGCTTGCGATCATCGTTGCGAACGATAGTCCTGTCATAGATACCTATATACGCCTGAAGGAGCAGTACGGTGATGACATTCTTGTCGATGTTGAAGTACATAAAGTGACCGTTGATGAGGCGATTGCTCGCATCGAGAGCCTGAATCAAGATGAATCAGTGCACGGCATCATCGTGCAGCTACCAGTATCGGATGAATCACTAACCGACCAGCTATTAGATAGCGTCCTCCCTCAGAAAGATGTTGACGGTCTGGGCTCTCGGGCGACACTAGATCCTGCCACCCCTATGGCGATCAACTGGTTGCTCAGCGGGTATAACGTTGATTTAGAGCAAAAGCGAATCGTAATCGTAGGAGCGGGTAGACTGGTTGGCGCTCCACTGGCTCGTCTATGGCTTGATTCTGGGTATGATGTAACTGTGGTTGCAGAGCCCACTGATAATTTGGCGCAGATATTGCTCGATGCAGATGTGATCGTCAGTGCGACAGGTCAGCCGGGCTTGATAGCTTCTGACATGCTGCACCCTAATGCTGTTGTCGTCGATGCAGGTACTGCGACCGAGGGTGGCAAGATCGTCGGCGATATTGCCGCTGATGTACGCGAACGTCACGATCTAGTTATCACGCCAGAAAAGGGCGGAGTCGGTCCGCTTACAGTGTGTGCGCTATTTGACAACGTCATTCGGGCTGCTCGTGACTCTAAGCAGCAGCGAGACGATCAAGCACAGACTTGACCTTTTCGACAACTTGTCGAGGTGTGAGGTCGGCTTTGACGATGTAACTCTCTACGCCGAGTGAGTGTAGACTCTTCGGAGCTTCTTCCTCGCCCATGTTTGTGAGTACCATGACAGGTATAGTCTTGCCCCATTCTTGGGAGCGAATTTTCGCTAACAAACAAAATGAACAGGGAAATACCAATGACTGAATTAGGAATCTATCCATCACTAATTACAATTGATAACTATTTATCGCAGAGACAATTCATGTTATCCCCAATGGCAAACCTGTAA
>CALFQW010000148.1 GCA_937919305.1 uncultured Candidatus Saccharibacteria bacterium | reverse complement strand
CTTAACAAATTCAGTACCAATATCGAGCGCAACGATATAATCATCAGCCGGTGCTTTTTTGCGCGCTTTTCGAAGTTTTTCTAAAACCATAAGTGCCTTCCATTATATACCATCTTGCAGCGCATCATAACCTTATTGATAATTTACCACTTTTGTGATATAATAATAAGATGGAACAAGTTTTACGCAACGGTGAAACCTACAGCGAGCGAAAGCTCACCGAGCTACTGCAGTACGCAACCGATGATCTCGAGCCGGGCCCGGGGTATAGCTTGCGGCTTGAAGGTGTTGCACCAACACGCGTCGCCCTTCATGAACTCGAAGCACGCTTTGGCGTCGAAATTGACGCAAGGCAAGGCGCTAGTCTGCAATTCTCCTACTCCGAAGAGGGCGACCATCTCGTCCTTGACTCACTCTTTCTCGATACCAAGTCGGCCGATGGCAAAGTTGGCTTTAGCTACACCAGCCTCGGCTATGTTGACGTCCTCATGATAAACGGCACCGATTCTGCCCAAGATCGTCAAGAAATGCCGAGTGATGAAACAATGCTCTATTATCTTAGCCAGTTCGGCATCAAAGATATGCCGCGCTGTTCTGATCCTCAGTTCAAAGCCTGGCAGGCTCACCTACTCGGTCAAACTCGAGCATGGCACCTTGTCGAGAAGGTAGAGGTACCTTTTGCTATCTCAGACCAATCGATGCAGACCACAACACTCGCACACGAAGTAGTGGTAAACGAAGCAACCAGCGACATTCAGAGTCTTCGCTCGATGAAAAATACTATTATTCAGTTTCACGGTGATGCAGGCAACGACCACACCGAATCAGTTCTCGAGCTGTCGACTGACGCAGCCAAGCAAACGCTTCGTCACTACTTGACCAGCTACAATGTCAAAAATGATCCTTTTGTCCTGAACGGCGAACCGGTCATAGAGAGCGGCAAGCCTCAAGCCCTTCCGATCTCTGAGGACAACTTCCACGAGCTCGTGAACGACCTAAAGGAAGTCATCCACCAACGCCGTCTGATGAAGCAGCCTTAGGCGAGAATCGCCTTA
>CALFQW010000147.1 GCA_937919305.1 uncultured Candidatus Saccharibacteria bacterium | reverse complement strand
ATAAACCTGACGAGTATCGTTAGGTTGTAACCACTTGCAACGACAATATGAGTCAATCCCACTATTTTTAGTTGTTCGTCGAGCGATGCAGGTAAAGCTGAGCGTTGCCCCACAACGAAACCTAGGCCAAGACTAGCCATTGGTTCTATGACAACGCTTCGAACAGACTCGCCAAATTTTTCTCGTACATCACGAATGATATCTTTTGGACGTTTAACACTGTCAAGCTGCTGGACACTTAGAGTCGCCTGGTAGCTACCAAACCCTCCTCGAAGTATCCCCTCTGCTACCACCCGATCACCTCGTTTGACATTTATAGAATCGTTAACAGTGAGAAATACTTTTCCCGGATAACTTTTCCCATCGACCAGCTCTATATTTACCAACTCAATCCGTTGCTTGGACTCGCTGACAATTGTCGGATCACTAGCAACAGCACCAGAAACTATTTGATTATTACCGATAAGTGGTTTGTATGTGTTGAGTTCTTGGTATATATAGCTAGATCTAGAGATACCAAGCATAAGTCCCGCTAAACAGATTATGATCAAGCTCCACCAACGCATCGATCGAAGAGCGCCACCAACTAAGATAGCTGCGCTTATAGCTAATACCAGCAGCAAGACGCTCGATAAAACTATACGACCAACCAGGAGTCCGGCTAAAATACCGACGCTACACGCGAAAATACCGTACGATATATGAAATCTTCTGTACTGGATACATTGTAGCCACATTGTAGAGTTTGATTATAGATCATATGTTACATATCGATTCATCTATTTCAATACACGTCAAATATAAAAAGACTCAGTCTTGAGTCTTGAATACTGAAATTTGGAGGAGCCACTGGGACTTGAACCCAGGACACCCTGCTTAAAAGGCAGGTGCTCTAACCAGCTGAGCTATGGCTCCATGTGAGTTTATTAGCGGCTTGCTAACTGGTGTAATATAACACTTTACCTCTGTCAGTGTCAATTTATTTGTGCCTTGAGTGAGACTTCATCCCACCTTTGCCGCTAACGAATACATCGACAATAGCTAAAGCTACAAAGACAGCGATCAACCATGATCGGTTTGCATCTAACGCATCAAATGCCGCACTTGTACCAGGCTCTGCAAACGGTAAGTTAAGCAACAATGGCGCATACAGCAACACGACTGCAAACACTGCATACAAGACAGCCGTACCGGCTCTCATAGCTTTACCATTCACCTTCGGGCCAGCAAAGAGCAGCAATATACTCGGTAGTAAACCGAGTAGAATGATCGCGGCAGCTGTGTAGCCGAGTGGTGCCACGGGCACGGAGTTGACTGATAAGAAAGAAGATGTGTCAGCAAGAAGTTGCTCGACGAGCAATACACCTGCGGTGAGCCCAAGCCCAAGCAAGCCAAATCGTCGACCACCCAAAAAAGCCAGAATGAACAAGGATACAGCGATAACACCGAGAACCATTAGCATCATATTACTATATGATACCACCAGCGCATGTCAAAGCTAAACTTATGCGCCGACTTTGTCTTTTTTGTTCCGACGTTTGGCGTTACGCTCTATGTATTCGATGATCGGTGTCGCTACGTCGCGACCAGTAACTTCTTCAATACCAAAGCCAGGACTGGAATTGACTTCTAGAACTAGAGGTCCACGCTCGCTACGCATCATGTCAACACCGCAGAGGTTTAGCCCAACTGACCGTGCAGCTTTGATAGCAGTCTTTCTCTCATCATCTGTCAACTTGACTTTCTCACCAGCACCCCCCTGATGAAGATTCGATCGGAAGTCATCATCAAGACTCTGGCGCATCATACTTGCGACTACTTTGCCACCCACAACGAAAGCTCGTATGTCTGTGCCCGCCGATTCTTCGACGAATTCCTGCAACAAGATATTAGTACCATCCTGGTCCATGACATAAAAAGCCTGGAGAACAGACTTTGCCGCTTTCTTTGACTCAGCGAGGACTACGCCGTTGCCGTGAGTTCCCCTTGCAAGCTTGATAATGATAGGTGCACCGCCCAAGTGGTTTATGAGATCACTGACATCAGCAGACCCACGAGAAACAACGGTTTTTGGTATCCCTACACCAGCTCGAGCCAGTAACTGCATGCTGCGTAACTTGTCCCTTGAGCGTACGATGGAGATGGAGCTAGTGAGGGTATAGATGCCCTGCATTTCAAACTGACGGACGATGGCAGACCCGTATCTCGTCATACTGCTAGCGATGCGAGGTATGACAGCATCATAGCCAACGAGCGCTTCGCCATCATTCCAGACAAGTGGTTGAGATCGTTCGATGCTCGCATAACAGTCACGATATTTTATAACATCAACTTCGTGTCCACGCTCCTCGGCAACGGTTTTGAGTCTCTTGGTAGAATAATTACCTGGACCGTTAGATAAGATGGCTATTTTCATTGCACAAACCCTTCATCAGTATCGTATTCATGGTTTCTCTTCAGATCAACCAGTATATTGTTATCTCGTAAAAACTTCCTACCAACCAGAACATCGTTTTTCATATCTGATCGGTCTGCAAGCCCTATCAGGATAGCATACACACGACCTTTGAGCTGGATGGTTGTTTTGATCAAATAGCGTTTATGGCGTGACCCGTTCGAACTGCGAACATACCGCACCTTGAACTCCTTCGTCGAATGAACGGTGCTCATATTCCCAGCTACGCGAAAGTGTAATACTTTGTTTGGGCCTCGACCTTCGACCGACGCTTCGACACAGCCAATTGCTCCAGAATATGCTCCTGTATCAATCTTTGCCAAAGAGCCTGTAATACCGAGATCAGGAAATGACACCACTTCAAAGCCGCCGACGACCACAGAACTTTTGTCACTATGAGTATGTATATCTTTCATGAGCTTATACTTGATCACGTAGTATTAACTTATAATTATATATTATAAAATATATATTGTCAAAATCTAGCGTCGTGCTAAACGCCAAATTGCAAGTGCGATTAGGCCTAGAGAAATAAGTATGAGCAATATATACGTATAGCTACTGAGTAGCCACAGTACTGCGAGCCCTATAGCGACGGCTGACCACAATAAGACTAACTTTTTCTGTAGCACAAACCCTGCCACAAGTAGTGCAACATGCTCCAGTAAGAATAGGAGTTGATAGCTATCTGGATCCGACAACGCGAATAAGCCAGTAGGTACCGACAAGATAACCAATGTTATAACACCTCTAACTCTCGCGCCTTCTCTTTCGCCTCGCTGAAGTCGTAGTGCAGCTATCGCAGCACTCGTGAATGCCCACCAATGCGTATACACCAAAAGACTCGCTCCGGGATATGTTACATAGATCAGTCTCTGAAGAGCAATGGTAAATACTGCGATTGCCGCCTCATAAAGATAGTAGTTTTTCCTGACATATCCTTCATACGCAAGTATCGCCGCAGCAATACAACCAGTCAAAGATGCTGCTACTACCGTGCTATCGAAAGCCAAGCTACTATAGAGCGCACCTACTACTAGAACCGTGAAGGCTGAACCAAACATGATGTCAATCCGATCAGTGTCAGGCTCACCATCTTCATACAGATCAAAATACCATCGAAGTGCATACCATAGTAGCGCCGCTATCCAGGCAGTGCCGAGTACCAGCCACTCATTCATGACACCAGCTTCTTTCAAGAGGAAATACGCACCAATAACTGCTAGGATATTTGACCCGAGATGTATGACAGGCTGTTTTTCGATAAAGGATATATAGTAGACAACGAATGCTACTGTCGCAAATATAGCACCGATCCAGGTTAAGTTAGTCTGCAGTAAGACATAGATGATACTCTGCGCGAGCAATACACTGTACCCTGCAGTCATAGCCAGCCTAAACCCATCCGTCTGATACACCTGGCGTAGCATTCTTATTCCGATGAGGCTACACGCCAAGATAAGTGCGATGAGAGACAGGTAACTAGTAGCAATGCTGCTATCGCCGTTTAAGGCCATTGCAAAAACAAATGGAAACGCCAACAAGGCTATGATACCGCCACTGAAGTATTCTGAACGATGAGTTTGTAAAAGCTGCTGCACGCTTACTATGAATAATAGAGCCGATGCGCCACTAGTTAACAGTAGTGTATCTTGCCAAAGCAAGGCGGTGACGATGAGAAAGATCTGTACGATAGCCAGCCAGCCCAATTCTCTGTTATCTTTTGCGGCGTGCAGCCGATGGAGAGAATATATGTGCGTCAGTATGCCAGCCACTAACAAGGTCAGTCCGAGCCATACTGGCTCCTGGCTGAAGTGGTATGTCAAGAAAAGTGCAAAAACGACAGTCAACGAACGCGCAAGAGTCCAGTAGATATATCTCGTCTTATCTGTGTAAAAACTCAGCGCATTTACGGCATAGTGAAGCGCACCAACACCAGTAATCAACGTATATTCTATTGCACCAATGCTGTTGAACAAGAACAGGCTTCCGATAAGAGCAACCGGTGTGGCGAGTTGGGCATTCTGCTCGAGCGGCAGCGCTAAGTCTTTCAAAATACCATCTGACTTCTTGTGGCCGATGAGCATCAGGAGGCTGCTAGTAACTATCACTGCTACGAAATACCAAACTATCGGAAGATCCAATATCGAGACTGTTGATGTAGATAGAGAGAAGACAAAAGCGATACTAACGTATGACAGTATTTGTGCCCGTATCCTCAACAGCGCCAACCAAAACGCAGCAAATCCGAGCACTGATGTCAGCCACCAGGCAAGTGAGGCGTCAGGGAGTATATAGTTATAAAACGCTAAACCGACAAATGGAATCAATGCTAAGCCGCTACCCACGAAAGCAACGGCCGCAGGACGGACTTTAGCGACGTTCAGGTGCAGTAGTAGTCCGCCACCATATAAGCCTACAACGAGTATGACGAGTGCTGCAAACTTGATAATCTCACTGATACCTGGAGTGAATCCAACGAAGATCGCTGCCGCACCTACTAGCAAGAAACTAGCAACATATAGAATTGTATTTATATTTCTCAGTTCTTGTGCGGCTTTTTCTTCTGCAATCTCTTGCTCTGATTTCTGCGCAACTGGTTGGTGGTGGGCGGTCATAGCCTGTTGCGACTGGTACTGATTGCTACCAATAGATGCACCGCTTCTTAGCTCATAGATTGCATCAATAGCTTGCTGGATTCCAGCCCGCATATCATCATTACGAGCATCAGTTAACAGCACATGTAGTCGCTGTAGAAGATCTTCATACTGCTGAGTAGGCCTGCTTGTTTGCGGTGACGATATAGCTTGATTAGATGTAGTAGCACTACGCTGCTGCGGTTTCGTTGGCGCAACTATAATACCTATGGTGAGCAGTATAAACAGCAGCCAAAGTATGGTAAAAAAACTTCCAAGCAAGAAACAAATAGAAAACGCTATCCCAATGACCACCCATTTTGCGTCTTTTGTCATGTTCTAAAAAGTATATCTCAATGAAAAGCGAAAGCGCAATCAATTTTGTTATGTCGTTATGAAAATATGCCTTTTTTACTGCTCTTATTGAATTGTTGCAGTAATTCTTTTTGCTTCTTGGAGAGTTTTTTGGGGATGTCCACAATGACTGCGA
>CALFQW010000146.1 GCA_937919305.1 uncultured Candidatus Saccharibacteria bacterium | reverse complement strand
GAAATGACGCCACGTTTTCAAGCACTGAAGGAGAGTACGGCGCAACCGGTACATGCACTTGCGCCGTTTTTCAGAGTGGATGGTGCGGAGGAGCGGGACTAAAAAGGGGCGGCCCTCGGGAATGCAAAAAGCGCACCAGTTCAAGCCCCCGACAATTTTCTCGAGGCGAACGGTGACGATAGGAAGTTTTCTCTTACTCATGCAAGGTATGAGTATAGCGGCTGAGAGCAGGTCTGGCTAGTCACAGGGCTACTCGTTTGTCGCTTCGTCAATATCCCCGTCTGTTACCGGAAGATCTTCTGGTGCCTGCTGAGGCTCTTCGGTTGGCGGTGTGACAGACTCAAGGTAATCTATCTGAGCATTCATATCAGTGACAGCTGGGCTTGGGTTTTCAGGGCCGTAGGTCCCGTCGGCCTCATCGGCTTCGAGGTATTGTTCGCGCGCCGCTTTGAAATGAGTCAGTGCTTTTTCTTGGTCATTTTCTTCGAGAGCTGCAACACCGGCAGCCCGCTCGTCGTCAGCACTGTTACGGAGTTCGGCTATCTCTTGCGCTGTCGTGGTCTCGTCGTTTGCGTCGTTCAGCATTTTCATGCCATACACAAATGCCAGTGCAATCAGCGATACGACGATGAGCGAGCTGATGACAATAACGATGATTCGTGTGTGCTTATTGGATAATCCGATCATAGTCCTCCTTAGAATGTGTAGACAGGTCCTTCTTGGTAGAAGATGCCGCTAGCCCGGCCGGTTGTATGGTTACGGCAGCGCTTTTCGACTGACATCTTCCATCGTGTTCCGCCAGGGATGCCGTGCGGGCTATTCGAGTAAGACCCCGTCGTGACGGTGTTGCCTCTATATACGAGATCGTTCAGTACCCATACACCGAAGCGGTTTCGATACCAGCCGTACGCAGTTGGCGGTGTTGGCGTCCAGTTCCAGTCGTAGGTGTAGACATCGGCTTTGTGGTCAGGGTAGACACCAGTGCCACAAGTCGTTGTACCAGTCACATAAATCGTTC
>CALFQW010000145.1 GCA_937919305.1 uncultured Candidatus Saccharibacteria bacterium | reverse complement strand
CAGCTATATTATACATACGGCATTGACAGTTTAACAAAAATAGTGATATAATATAAATAGCGTAATTCAAATAAACGTACGCTGGATGAATACTTGGCCTAAAAATCTCGCTGTTCATCGCTATATGAATCAACGAGAAAGGTATTCATGCAGAGTAAAAAATCTTATTATGGGCGCCCAAAGCGTCACAATAACGGTGGTCGACGGCCTAACAATCAACAGCGCCGCGGTCCGAAAAAGCAGACAATCCACCCATCAAAGTTTGTCAATAAAGCCGTTAAAAAACTAGAGGTCAAACCATATGAACCGCAACATGCATTTGTTGATTTCGACGTCGCTGATCAGATCAAAGCGAACGTAAAACATGCCGGCTTTATACACCCTAGTGCAATCCAAGATCAGACTATACCTATAGCATTAACTGGCAAGGACGTCATCGGCCTTGCAAACACAGGCACCGGTAAAACAGCGGCTTTCTTGCTACCCATACTGCAGAAATTACACAAAAAGCCCATTCGAAACTCGGTGCTCATCATGGCTCCCACTCGAGAGCTAGCACAACAAATAAACGAAGAGTTTCGTAAATTCTCATATGACATGCGTTTGTATTCGACTGTGGTTGTCGGAGGCGTTAACATCGATCGTCAGATCAGAGAGCTAAGACGCAACCCACATGTCATCATAGGAACACCGGGAAGGCTCAAAGATCTATTGTCTAGAAAGGCATTGTCGTTACAGAGTGTGCACACGTTTGTGCTGGATGAAGCAGATCGTATGTGTGATATGGGCTTTGTTCACGATATCCGACATGTTGCTAGCTTGTTGCCAACCGATCGTCAAACACTGTGTTTCAGCGCCACTATGGAGCCTGCCGTTCAAGCGATCATCCATGATTTCATGACCTCACCCGAGGTTGTTTCGGTCAGAACTGGTGTCACTAGTGATCATGTTGAGCAAGACATCGTCGAAGCACACGATAAAGTGCATAAGATAGAGCTGCTCGAAGCAATGCTCAAGAAAGATGAGTTTGAGAAAGTGATGGTGTTCGGTGAGACCAAATACGGTGTTCAACGTCTTGCTGAGAAGCTAACGCAACTCGGCGTGCCATCTGAAGCAATCCATGGTAACAAGTCCCAATCACAGCGTCAACGTGCGTTGAAAGCATTCCACAGAGGTGACGTAAAAGTCCTCGTCGCAACAGATGTTGCAGCGAGGGGTTTAGATATCAATGACGTCTCTCATGTTATCAACTTTGATCAGCCAAACAGCTATGATGACTACGTACACCGAATAGGTAGGACTGGTCGTGGTGGCAAATCAGGTAAAGCATTTACGTTTGTTGCCCCGCTACATCATCGCTAGTCTTGAAGGAAGCGTAGTATCGCTTGCTTTGATATTTCAGTTGCAATGCCACCCTCCTGTATGTCGAACGAATGCCCCGTCAGCGGTAAAAGCACGACTTCATTGGTAATGCCTTTACTGTCTAGGAGATTGCTGAAGGCGAGGGTATTGTTGTGGTGAACAAGGTCATCGCGTTTACCGTGTATTAAGAGCGTTGGCGGTGATTGTTTACTTATGTATCTGATAGGTGAGAGCAGTTCGTATCGTCTTGGGTAGTCGTCGGGGCTGCCTCCGATGAATGTAGACTCAGAAGACTTATCTTTGCTGGTATCGTAGTCGAGCTGAAGGTCCGTTGGTCCATATAGTGAGATCACTTTGCTGACGGAGTTGTTTTTGTGAGCCTCGAGAAGTGCTAAGTGGGCTCCTGCTGATTGTCCCATCAGTATAATCCGATCTGAGCTGATGTCGAGATCTTGCCGCAGGTATGACATAGCATCACGAATGTCGGCTGTCGTATCGCTCCAGCTCGCGTAATCGGGTCGCGATAATCGGTATTCGACACTATAAACGGCATAGTTATTATCTGCGAAGAACCTAGGCCACATGCCGATATCATACGGTGAGCCAAACTGCCAGCCTCCAGCATGCAACATGACAATAACGTTTTGCCCAGTCGAGTATTGGGTAATTTGCAAGTCACGATCAGCAGCATTTTTATATGTATAAGTGTCTATATTCTTTAGTTCGCTTTGACTAACAAATCTCAGATAATTCAGCGGATTCTGAGGCAGAGCAATGTATTTTGGATTTGTAGCGAACATCATAGCCGCTGGTGCAAGTGCGCCTACTAGGCTGATGATAGCTCCGATCAACAATATCGACGTTTTCTTGTAGG
>CALFQW010000144.1 GCA_937919305.1 uncultured Candidatus Saccharibacteria bacterium | reverse complement strand
TTTCATAGCAGCTAGAGACGTAATAAACCCGTATTTCTCAAACATGCCCATGGAGCCAATGCGAATGCTCCTATCATTTGTTTGGTTCGGAGGTCTCCTCTCGCTATTTCATCTTGCAAGGAGCGGACTCAATAAGTGGCTTGGCTGGCTACTACTACCTTTTGGCCAAAGCTCTTTAACAGTATATTGCCTGCATGCGGTTGTGCTTTGTTTTGTAGTCGCTTACCTGCCGTATGAAAAGAACTTTTGGCTAAATGGACTCATAGGCACCGTTACCCTACTGCTATTTGTTGGCTTATTACGACTCAAGATCGTACAAAAAGTCCTGCCCCGTTAGCTTACTTATTGCCTAGAAGCGCTCGGAGATCGTTGGTAACTTTTTCGCCATGACCAGCTGGTGTTGCCCGACCATACACCTTTTGGACATTGCCGCTTGGATCGATGATAAACGTTTTTCGTAGGACACCTTCATGACCAAACATCTTTTTGCCCCATGCTCCATAAGCTTTATGAGCGGTAACATCTGGATCACACAACAATAGATAATCTAAAGAATGCTTCTTTTTGAACTCGATATGTTCGGCAGGGCTATCTCTTGAGACACCGACTACCGTAGCGTTCAGAGGTGCTAGATCATTGTTCACATCACGCAAGCTACATGCCTGCGTCGTGCATCCGGGCGTATCGTCTTTTGGATAAAAGTACAAAATAAGCCATCTACCTGCGAAATCATCAAGTGTATACCTCTCGCCATCGTGTCCAATGAGAGAGATGAGGGGCTACATATGGTGGCTTTTGCTGTACAGAAGTCATATATTGACAGTATAGCAAGAACAACACCCGTCACAGGGTACTATTACTATTTGCTAGCTTGCCATGAGAACTGGCAAGACTGCTGCTACAGTCGCCAGGCCAACTGGCAATAACAGCTTTGCAAGTCCAAAAATGGATACTTGTGTATTTTTCATAACTCTTCCTTTTTGTTTTTTGTGGTGGTTATCTTTATAAATATAGCATTATTTACATTGTAATACTAGTGCTTAATCTAGATTTCAAAAACAAAAAACGTCTAGAGATCACTAGACGCCTATCAAATGGTCGGGGAGACAGGATTTGAACCTGCGACCTCACGGTCCCAAACCGCGCGCGCTACCAACTGCGCCACT
Source organism: uncultured Candidatus Saccharibacteria bacterium (assembly GCA_937919305.1). Lineage (GTDB taxonomy): Bacteria > Patescibacteriota > Saccharimonadia > Saccharimonadales > Saccharimonadaceae > CALFQW01. The sequence continues at coordinate 3,565 of CALFQW010000144.1, read as the reverse complement.
CCCCGTTAATACTTATACAACAGGGATGAGTATAGCAGACGCATGCCATGAATGAAAAGACCAAAAGCAGTTAGTCAATTTGATAAAATCTTGTTTCAACTAATTTATATGGCAGCCTGTGAGGCAGATTCCAGATTTGCTTTCTTATACTGTCACATCACTTAGCGAACTCTATAGCGCGCGTTTCGCGGATAACGTTGACCTTGATGGTCCCAGGATACTGCATCGTTGATTCGATCTTCGTTGCGATGTCACGCGACAATTTGATAGCACTCAAGTCATCGATGGTTTCGGGACGTACGATGACTCGCACTTCTCGTCCAGCGCTGATTGCATACGCCTTATCGATACCTTCGAAACTGGTAGCAACATTTTCGAGGTCACGCATGCGTTCGACGAAATTCTCGGCCGATATGTTGCGTGCACCTGGGCGAGCGGCCGATAGCGCGTCACAAACTCGAACGACTAATGCCTCAGGAGTAGTTGCTTCTACATCATCATGGTGGGCTTCAATTGCGTGAGCTATATCCTCATTCATCCCATACTTACGAGCAAGCTCCGCACCGATGTGGTGATGTTTTCCTTCAACTCTGTGTGTCACAGCCTTACCGACATCGTGGAGTAGTGTTGCAGTTTTCGTCACACGAACGTCAGCGCCAATCTCCTCAGCGATCAAACCTGCCATATGCGCCATCTCGGTAGAATGCTTTAAGACATTTTGGCCATAACTAGTTCGGAACTTTAACTCACCGAGCAGTCTGAGCATTTCTTTTGGTATGCCGACAACTCCACACTCACGAGCTGCATCTTCGCCGGCTCTATCGATATCTTTATCGATCTGTTTTTGCGCCTTAACGACGACCTCTTCTATGCGTGCAGGGTGTACTCGCCCGTCTTTCATAAGCATCTCTAGCGCCAGGCGAGCAACCTGACGACGGATAGGATCAAAGCTGCTGAGCACGATCATTCCTGGTGTATCATCTACCAGTATATCAACCCCCGTGGCACGCTGGAGTGCCTGAATGTTGCGTCCCTCTTTACCGATAATACGACCCTTCATCTCATCATCTGTCAGCTTGACTGCTGTCACAGTGCGCTCCGCGGTTACTTCCGAGCTCATCCTCTCCATTGCACTAACGATGATCATCTGTGCACGCTCCTCGGCATCGTCGGCAGCATCTTTTTGCAGCTTTGTGATGAGATTTGTCATATCCTCTTTGATATCTCTTTCGGTCATCTTCAAGAGATGCGATTCTGCGTCTTTTTTACTGAGTTTGGCTATCTTTTCCAGCTTCTCCTGCTGCTTCGTCCTGATAGTTCTGATCTCATTTTTTAAATCATCTACTTCATCTTCACTGGCTCTCAGTTTTTCGTTACGAGCATCAAGTTCTTCGAGTTTGCGATCGAGATTTGCTTGTCTATCGGCAACTCGATTTTCAGCCTTCTTTATTTCTTTACGACTCTCGTCCTCAGCTTTTTTTGCTTCTTCAGCTACTTTGAGAGCTTCATCCTTGGCTTTGAGAACGATTTCGCTTGCCTTCGTTTTTGCATCTGCAATCTTTTTCTCGGCCGCTCGTGAGCCACTATTTTTCTTTTGCTGGTTATATACCGTCGTTGCTCCAGCACCAAAAACAACAGCAACCAGTGCTATTAGTGCTTCTACCATACTTCCTCCCACTTTTCCGTCTCTCTTACGCGACAATCGCTATCAGTTCACTGGCCGCGTCATAAAGATCATAAAATCTAATAAGTCAATCAGTAGGCGTGTCACTCGCCTACTGAAAACTATAGTTGAAAACAATCCATCAAGTCAAACTAAGTGTGGTCAGTTTACAATTTTCGAAGATGGACGTCTTTTTGTTTACATGTAAGTTTATCGTATACATATAGCGACCTATCCGATGATGAGCATAAGTTGTATACACCCTTACCTTTTGAGCTAGAGCAAGCCGCGTCATCTCCTCGCCCAGTCGAGACACATACTCGCCAGGTACCATCGGTTACAATCATATAGTTTGGGTAATTCATCTTTTCTGACCTACCTACACTAAGCGGAACCTGATCTATGCCGTCCCCAACTTTACCTGTACCAAAATTCAATATATATGCACCGGTAGTCTTATAGCATGGATCGCCACCGTGCAATGCATTTGTCTCAGATCTATCCAGCCATTGCCCTCCAGCTGCTTTACATTTTTTCTCACGATCACCGCAGCCGAGTACGCCACCTGATATTAACTCGTCGTTACATGTATCTTGATTGCCCGAAGAACCGTCTCCGCCTTTACAGAAGTACATGAATGCATTCGGTATCACATCTGCACCACCGCCAGGTTTTGATCCGAAGCTTAGATTCTTTGTCTTTGAGCGCTGAATCTTACCACTCGAACACACTAGGCTGGTTCGTTTTTCGGTTGAAGAATCATTTGTTGGACATTGTACATCTCTTCCGGCCGTTGCAGCATTCCATGTACTGCATCTCACTCTGTTCAGCTTATTTGAATCGCCGCCGCCTTGCACTACTGCACAGACTCGTGCGTCTTTATCGATCACTTGACCTCGCGCTTTACACAGTGCAGCGGCAGCTTTTGATTTTGGGTGTAGACACTGATCATATTGATTCGACGATGCTGCAATAAAGTAAGTGTGATTTTTGTTTATACACCACTTGCCGGTCGGCTTTGAGAAGTCGCGATTTGCATTATCAGGTTTCGCGCAGCCAGTGTCGCTACCGTTAGGCTTACGACCATACTGCTCACAAGTTGCACGCCAGTTGGAGCCAACATCTTGATCATTATCATTGCCGCCGCTTGAGTCACCGCCTCCAGAGTTACCATTATTATCCGAGCTATTATTGCCACTGCCCTGATTGTTATTGCCAGAGTTGTTATTGCCAGAGTTGTTATTATCTTCAACAGTATTATCGGCTGTGGCCTTCTTTCGGTTTACACATTTGCCGTCAACCCATACCTTACCTTGTATGCGACAGAGCTGCTTGGCGGGCATGGAAGCAACCGCCCCCAGTCCTTTTCCGGTATCCTTGGCTATGCCTCTGAGACGCTGAACGACATTTGGCTTTAGGCATTCATCAGGACCCTCCTTCTTAGTTTTGTGAATAATATAGGTTGTATGCGGTTTAACACACTGGTCGGCCTTCACGACAGTAATATTTTTACGTTGCTGATTTGGGAATTGAGCACAGCCAGATGCTTTATTTATCCAAAGCCTATGTAGCTTTTTGCACTCATTCTTCTTGATTGTTCTATCTACGTAACCATCGCAGTACTTGAAGCCGTTCTTGATTTCAGCCATCTTTACCCCACCGCGACATCGTTCTGTACTACATCCAGCGAACTGACGGGTATTATCAGAGAACCGAATATTACCAAGCCAGACACGACCAAGCGCTCGACACGTTTGTTCGTTAATAGTTGGATCGATTACAAACCGTAACTTCTCTTGATCGACACTGTTAAACGGCACGTCATCGTAACAACGAACAGACCCGACTTCTTCTCCTTCTGCTGCTGGAGCGGTCTGACAGTCACTTTCAACTGCCGGATCC
>CALFQW010000143.1 GCA_937919305.1 uncultured Candidatus Saccharibacteria bacterium | reverse complement strand
GCCAAAGAGCGTTCCATAAAATAACTCGTAGCCAAATACCGCATTGATAAATCCGTATGGTATACCGCCCTCACGTGGCGCTTCATCGTTATACACCGGAACAGTGACGAAGAAGCCGTACTTCGGATCTGCGTTCGGTGCAGTGAGGTTGTCGAGGTTGAATACTTTAGAAAAACTCGATTCTCCAGTGTCCTTTGCTCTCAACAAATTTTGTCGTCTTTCTTCTGATACACCTAGATCAGCGCCATATGTAGCGTTGTTTGCTGGCACGGGCTCTAGGTACGCAACAGGTAGCGTGAAGCCTAGGTCAGAAGGCTTTGTCTGAAATATTATATTGTTCTGTCGAAAGTACTCGTCACTTGTGTACTGCTTATTGAAATCAGCCAGTTTTTCATTCGGGATATAGCGAATCAATGATATTGCATAAAATCCTGGATATCTATTTTTGATATCCGACGCATCATAATACTGCTTAAACTCGTCGTGAGTAACGAATTCAGACGCTTCGAAAAGGCCCCTAAAACCATAGATCTGATCTATATAGCTCTGGAAGCGATCATTAACTGTGTCCTGAATATCCGCTGTAGCAGTAGCCCTTGCGGCAGCTTGCTTTTCTTCCTGCGAGTCTACTGCTGAACTGTATATCCAAATAACTGCACAAAACACGGCTACGCTCAACAAAGCTTGTACGATTACTAATGGCGCAAATCGTCGTGCACTATTCGTTGAACCTGTTTCAAGCCATTGCTGTGCTTGCTGTCGGTTTTCAAACAAACTAACTCGTGCTCGTGAGCCGGTAGAGCCTATGAGGTATTCAGCAACACTATGTAGATTCTTATTTGCCCCATATGCGGCAAGTTTTGAATAGCGCAGCTTCAGCAGACCTACGGCGGATAACCTGGCGCCATTTGTTTCATCCTTAGCATCACTGAGATCTATAAGAACATAGGCTGGTATGCCTTCTTTGCGAGCATATTTGATATGCTCCTTCAGTGCGCGAATCGCTTCATCAACATCATCTTTATTGATAGTCTCTGAAAAGGATATGTCGAGAACGCCAGATTGTTGTTTGTGTCTAATCATTTATGATGCTTATGTCTCTTCGATTAGTATAACAATATATGCTCAGAACATGTAAGATCACCTGCTCAGACTATGTGTCATCATCCCAAGATGCGGAAATAACGTAGCCCGAAGTAGACACCAGCTCCTATGACGCCAGTCACCGTGATACCAGCGCCAATCAATATAGGCAGTGAGATTCCGTCACCTGAAGGACTTCCTTGGGCAAAGTTTTTCACCACATCAACAACACTCGCGTTACCACTGCCATCCTGTTTATCATTTGATGGTTTTGCTTCTTCCTGTTTCGTTTCTTTGTCAGTAGCGCTTTGCTTTTTTGCGGGTGTCTCACTTTGCTTTTTAGCTGGAGTATTTGTCGCAGAACCTTGAGTACCACCCGATGAAGGGGCATTGGAGCCCACCGAACCGCCCGTACTAGGAAGATTTTGCCCATCTCCATATGTTCCGTCGGGGTTTCTGAAAGCTTCAAGAGGAGGAGTCGGGTTAGCATTTATCTGACTTGTATTCATCGAATTGAAGGTCAGCCGTCGCCAGCCATTCTGTACCTTGATGAACCTACTGGACCCACTGCCGTAGCAAAGCGTCGCACCGTACTCGTTGATCGTGCATGTGTTATCGCTCTTTTTCCAGTCATTGCCCACTCTGATGATATATGTCGATTGCCCCCTATCATCAGCACCCGCTGGATTGTTAAGGATTAGACGACTTGAGCAGGAGGTGATGAAGTGTGCGTAATTACTCCCTACAAATACCAGAGGTACTTCAGATGTATTGTTATAAAAGTGATTGTTGTATCCATCGAAAGTAACCACCGAAACACCAACCGCTTCATCACGCATATCAGTATAGAGAGCCCGGTCACCAGGGGCACTGAAGTCTTCCTTCCAACCGCGACTAGCAAACTTGTTGGGGCTCATGTCTATAATTTTTTGCCACTGATTGTTAGACTTTGCGAGCCCCCAGGTAGCACAGTTCGCTATCTCCACTCGAGTATTTGCTGGCCGTACATTAGTCGTGTCAACATACAGATCACCTCTTATATTCATATAGGTCATCTCGCTGTTGGGCGGACTTAGATTTTTTAGCTCGGACTGATATTTCCAATCATACGAATTCGGTACGCCATGCGGAACCGCTTCGTGATTGAGGCTGGGCACATTTACTTGCAAAAAAGTCTTGGTGTCAAACGCAGCATGCACGGCACCGCCCCCAACTACAGAGAGCGTAGCCGCAAAGAACATGCTTACCGATATGAGTATTCTCATTTTTGTTTTTTAAAATTTATTAATTCTT
>CALFQW010000142.1 GCA_937919305.1 uncultured Candidatus Saccharibacteria bacterium | reverse complement strand
AATCTTCGTGCTCCTCTTTACGAGTGTTTTCCTGAGAAAGACTATTTAGTTTAAAGCGCATTACTGTAGTAACAATGCTCCGATTCAAGTCTTTATGTTTTGCATAGAACACACTATTGAGTCGTACTGGCATTTCGTCCTCGTACTCAATATCGTTATAGCCTGTTTCCTCTGCTATCTCACGCTTTGCTGCATCAATCACTGATTCACCGTCTTCTACTCCACCCATTATAAAGTTATGCCAGTCCAATTTATTCCACTTCAGCGTCAAGTACATTCCATTGCTCGGATGCTCAACGATACACATAACCACATTGCGTTCGGTATCGACTTTATCTGGACGAGGTGGATTAAGCTGATCGTGAAGCACTTCAGCTACAACTTGCCTAATGGGCAATCGGTTCTTTTTCGCAAACTCATGATCCCTCTCATCATGCGCTGGAACGGCCATGATAGCACCCGTTCCGTACCCGCCAAGGACATAATCAGCAACGTAAATAGGTATTTTCTCTTTGTTTGCGGGATTGATTGCATATGAGCCAGTAAAGGCTCCGGTCTTACCTTTGGACGATGAACGCTCTACTTCGGTTTTTGCTGATGCTTGCCTGACATACTCCTGAACGATTTTTTTCTGGTCATCTGTTGTGACCGATGTAACTATCTCGCTCTCAGGCGCAATCACCATAAACGTCGCACCAAAAATTGTATCGGGTCGTGTCGTGAACACCGTAATCACTTGACTAGCGCCATCTACGGCAAAATCAATCTCAGCACCCTCGCTACGGCCTATCCAGTTCTTTTGCGCGAGCTTCACGCTCTCTGTCCAGTCTAGCTTTTCCGTAGCTTCCAACAGCTCATCAGCATAGTCTGTGATCTTGAAGAACCACTGCTTTACACCCTTTTTTTCGACCAGCGGATCTTCTTCGCTATCATGACGCCAGCATTTACCATCTATAACTTGCTCGTTGGCAAGAACTGTCTGACACTTCTCGCACCACCACTGCTGGCGCTCTTCTTGGTAAGCAAGGTTATTTCTGTACATTTCAGAAAATATCCACTGAGTCCACCGATAGTATTCAGGTGTGTGTGTTGCGATCTCTTTCGTCCAATCATTACTCCAGCCCATGATCCGATACAATTCTTGATACATAGGTATCAGTTCCGCCATACTTTCTTGTGGCGTGATGCCTTTTTTGACTGCCAGGTTCTCAGCAGGCAGGCCGAAACTATCCCATCCTACTGGATGATAGCTCTCGTATCCTTGCTGACGCTTGAATCGACTTTTGACATCTGAGATCGTAAAGTTCATCGCATGACCGATATGTAGAACACCACTCGGGTAGTTGAACATACTCATCGACATGTACTTCTTCCTATCTGTATCGAGATCGGCTGTATAGACTCCCGTCTCAGCCCATATCTTCTGCCACTTTGGTTCAAATTCTTTCGGATTAAAGCGCTTCATATCTGTACGAGTATAGCACTTGATCTAAAAATTCGGCTCGAATACAGGTGGTGTGACATACCCTGTATTATCCTTGCCATAACTTGCGATATACTGAGCGGTAAATATCCGCCAAAAATGATCATAAATGTATTGCTCAACCCCATTGACTCGCACCGTTAGGGCGAGCGCAGAACAACCCGTTTCTCTATCTGAGTGCTTGCGCAAGTAGTTAGTGCACTTTTCGGTCAATGCAATTTGCTGATACTCATCGGACCAGTCTAGCCACTGAAATGGGTAATCTTTTACCTGAGGTGCCATGCGGGTTAAGTGGTGATCACTGATTTTTCCGAAACGATGACCGACAGCCGCAGTGTCACGCAACCGACCGACCGGCTGGCCACTCAGATCCAGCACCCTGTGCATACCGTACACAAGATCAAAGACTTGCGCGCGAGCAGCAGTAGATAATAGCAACCAACGTTTTCGTGCATCATAAGCCATAGATGGACTATCTTCTTCCAGGCGAGATCGCATCGACGCGTAGGGGCAATTTGCCTCACCTCCTTCTATAACGGCAATAGCTGCGTTGACGACAAGCTGGTCTTTTTCTGATCCTATAGGCTTTGGCATACTAGCTGTCGAACTCCAGGTCTAGCTCCAATGCAAAATTGTCACTCGATTCGAAGGCCTCGATAAGGTCTCTTGTCCCTGGAGTTGCATCATCTAGTTCGTCCTTAGCTATCCAGCTATATTCAAACCGATCATTCGCATCTGGAGGCTTGCCAGTATATGTGGTTGCATAGACATTTGCCATAAGATGGGTAACAAGTTCACCGCGGGTATTCAGCCTGATATCAGCTACGCCAGCTCGTGCCGGTATAGCGTCAATGCCTATTTGATCGTTGAGCTCTCTGATAGCATGCTCAGACACTGACTCACCGAAATGTTGCTTACCACTCGGAAGCATCCATGTATTGATATTTGGCTGCATCTTTCGCTTTGCGAAGAGATAGCGACCCTCATTATCTCTGACTATGAGAATACATATGATCTTTGGCTGACGTCTGGGTTGGTTGTTAGTCAGAGTGACGCTATCAAAATACGACACCCCACTCGGTGTTAGACTATATGATTTATCGTTATGTTGCTCAACCAAGCCTCGTTTCATCAACTCTTTGAGATGATACATGAAGCTATTACTCTCGAGTTCACGTGGTTTCAATTCCGAATACCGCAAGCGCGTCGCTTTCGCAAGATCAAGGATGATCCTACGCTGTATATGGTGGCCTGGTGTCATACCTACCACTATACACTCCTGATGGCGGCGGGCATGAGGGCTTTTGTACCGAGTAAGCGTGCGAGTTTCTCAGTACCAATAGCGCTCCGCTCAAAGCCGAACATCCTCGCCTCTACAGCGGCAGCTTCTTGTTCACCCTTCACGTCAGTCTCGCAGTTCCATTCGGGTAGACGACGGTCAAAATATCGATCAAAAGCCCACATCTTCATTTTCGATTCATGCTCCGGTTCAGGAAGCAATACCAATGATCGACTCTTCTCAAGAGGTGCTCCAACTTGGTCGCAGATAGATAGTTTACGATACAGCTCATCATTGATTCTCCGCTGCACTTCGCGCCTATGAATACCTTCGCCTGTTTTCTGAGTAAACGTGCGAATGATCTCGCCCTTATCAGTAATCGTCTCTCTGAGCCGAAATACATAACCATCAAGTTGGTAATAAACCTGTCGGATGTTCGCCGTTGCTAAATGCTCAGCCCCTAAGACTACTAGCTCAGCGATGCCAGTGCGCGTCGGCGCAAGTTTTACCTCGTCTTCATTTTCCGGGTGGAGTATTGCACTAGCTAAGCCCTCTATCGTTTCATCAAAATCACCACCCCATGCGACATGTAGCTCAGGATGTCGCGCTACGGCACTCAAGTTATTACGACAGACCACTTCTGCCGTCTCTGCATCTGCTTCTACTCGTGATGCATTGCCGGTTCGCAGAGCAGCATATTTGCCAGCGTCTAGATGCGCCAGACTTGGCAGATAGTGCAGCTGATCAACATGACTCAGCATCGGCGGCATATCTAAACATATATTCTGTAGTATAGTTT
>CALFQW010000141.1 GCA_937919305.1 uncultured Candidatus Saccharibacteria bacterium | reverse complement strand
TTCGAGATGGTAGTTTCCGAATTGTATCCTGTGAAGACGGGTCACGCCGTAGCCTAGAGCTGCGAATGTGCGTCGTATTTGCCTGTTTCTACCCTCGTGCATTGTCACTAGATAGCTGTTGGTTGCGTCCTGTTTCTGTATCATGAACATACTGCGCCCATCTGCGAGATCGATGCCTCTGTCAGTGATCATCTGTTGATGCAGCGGTGTGAGTGTGTCGCTCAGTGTCACCTCATATACTTTTTGCTTAACGTATCTCGGGTGGGTCATGCTCTGGGCAAAGTCACCATCATCGGTGAGTAGTATCAAGCCCGAGCTTTCACGGTCTAGCCGGCCAACTGTTTTTAGTTTGCGAAACTCCTCTGGCAATAGGCTGAATATAGTTTGTCCGTCACCTTGCTGTTTTCGTGAGCAGACATAGCCTGCAGGTTTATTTATCGCTAGATAGGTATAAGTAGTAGGCTTCACGACTTGTTTATCAAATCGTACGGTATCGTTGTCGTTGATCTGAGCGCCAAGTGCTGCGGGCGTATCATTTATCATGACCCTGCCGGCTGCTATGGCTTCATCAGCCTCTCTGCGGCTTATGCCGGTCATGTGAGCTAAGTACTTATTGAGACGTGTGGATTTGTCTGAACTATTTGCCTGCATGAGTGTGAGTATACACTACTCATTTACTGTACTGGAGCAGGTGGAATAGATCCGTCAGTAGATGGATTTTGAACGCGAGGGGGTTGTTGCGACTGAGCTGGAGGCTGCTGCTCAGGTTTTTGTTCCTCAGCTTCTGGTTTGGGGGGTTCTGGAGGTACGGCAGTTGGCATGCTAGCGATCGTCGGTGGCGGCGGTGGCGGTGTAGGAGCTGCTGGCGGCGCTGAAGATAGCTCCGGTGCGTTTTGCCCAACCGTAGGCTGGTTTGGGTCAAATGGCGGAGGCGGTGGTGTAGGAGCTGGAGGGTTGGTTATATCTGATAGTTTTTGTTCGATACCAGCTAGCTCTTGGGCGGAGTTTTGACTCTGCTGGGGTGCAGTAGGTTGCTGCGATGCTTCCTTGGCGAGCTCTTTGTCGAGTAGATCGTTGATGTCTGGTGGTCGCAAGTTTGGATCGTCTATCGGTTGGATCACACGTCCAGCTCTTGATGCTGGTCGAGGCGGCTCGATAGGCTTCATAGGCTGTGGCACTGGTGGAGGTGGAGGTGTGGCTGGAGTCGGAGATGGAGCTGGGGTCGCTGGCTGAGGCGGTGCTGGTGCGGGTGTCGGTGTAGCTGCTGGTGCAGGTGGTGGAGTCGGAGTCGGCACAGCAGGCGCTGCGGGCTGCTCTTGGCTGACAGTAGGGGCTGGTCCGTCGCCGAGTACCTCGTGAACTACTCGAACAACATCTTCTATACCAACCTGAGATTTGACCAGATAACGATCAGCGCCGAGTGATTCACCTCGTTCACGCTGTTCTTCGGAGCTGAGTGCAGTCATCATTATTACTTTGATATTTTTGGTTTCGGTAGTTGAGCGCAAAATGTCGAGCATATCAAAGCCGCTAATCTTTGGCATCATAACGTCGCTGATGATGAGATGGGGGCGTTCTTTGATCGCCATAGCAAGCGCTTCTTCTCCATCACCAGCAGAAACGATATCGTATCCCTCGGCATAGAGGCGTACCCCGTATATCTCACGGAGGCTCTTGTCGTCTTCGACGAGCATTACTTTTATAGCCATACTACCCTCTACTATAGGAACTTATGCTTAAAATTGCCATACCTTTTATGCTTGCGGGGTTGTGGGTGTCTGGGCGGCTGAGCTGAGCTGCTCGAGGCTCTGCTTTATATCGTCTTGAGTCATACGAGGTAGATCGATGATGAAGGTGCTTCCTTTACCATACGTGCTCTCTACATCGAGATGACCATCCATCGACTCGATAAGCCGCCGGGATAGGTAAAGACCAAGTCCAGTGCCGCCTATCTCGCGAGTGTCAGTATTGTCGACGCGATAGAACTTTTGGAACAAGTGAGATATATCTTCGGCAGGAATACCAATACCACTGTCGCTTACTTTTATACTCACTCGATTGTTTTCACTAGAGATATCGACAGTAACATCCCCTTCTTTTGTGTATTTGATGGCGTTGCTGATAAGGTTTGAAAATACTTCTCTCAAGTGTCCGGCGTCTGCTCTGACATAGTAAAGTGGCGCGATTGTGCCTGAGGTTGCGAGCTGCTCTTTCGACTGTTTATAAACAAGTTTTAAGCCCTTTTCTTCGAATTGTCCCGAGAAGTCCTCTAGAACTTTCCCGATATATGTTGCTAGTTCGATGACGACTGGCTTTGACTGGATGCGTCCGTCTTCGGCTTTTGACACGTCGAGGAGATCTTGGAAAAGCTGTCCAAGGTGCTGTGCTGACTCATGAGCTTTTTGGAGGTACATACGTGCTTTGTCGTCAATATTTGCTGTTGAAGGGTTTAGCGCGAGCCCTAGGTATCCTTCGATGGCCGCGACAGGTGTGCGCATCTCATGGCTGGCTGTACTGATAAATTCGATTTGCTGCCGCTCCTCAGCGTGCTGTGCGCTCGTATCGCGAAATACTACTATAGCCCCCTGTCCGAACTTGCCTATAGGTGATGCAAGGATAGACGCGTACATACTCTTGCCGGCTGGTGTCTGTATGCGCAACGTGTCGTTTACTACCGTCTCGTTTGTTCGTAGGCACTGTTGGATTGGCTCAAATTGTGCATCGACGGGTACATCGTTGCGATTAACGATCTTTATCACGGAGCGATAGTCGAGATTGAGTGCATCTTCCTTCCATCCGAGGATATTTGCCGCAGCTGGGTTGATAACCTGTATGATACCTTGATCGTTCAGCACCAGCACACCATCGGCTATCGAGTTGATGATAAGGTCTGATTGTACCGAGTTTTCGTTCAGTTTGCGCGATAGCTCATTCATTGTTCCGTGCTGTTTTTGTCCGCCACTTTTCGGTTGTCGCCATATGAGCATGCTAAACACTAGAGGTAATAAGATGACCATAGCAAATGTTACCTTCTCTCCTATGGAATCTTCGCCCAGAGCTAAGACGGTTAGGTAGACAGCTCCAAAGATAATGCTAGGAACGAAGGTTCGTAGTCCGACGATATAGGCTAGTAAACCTCCCGTAATCCAGAGCGGAAGATACGGTGAGCTGGCGTTGCCAGATGATGCAATCAAGGCGATGAGTACGAGTTGAAAGCCATTGATAGTCATGGCGCTAGTGAGGTCGAAAGCGGATCGTTTGTGCGTGAGTATCGCGACGAATGCCCCTAACCCAATGATGAGCGCGGCGACTCCTGCGAGCGGGCTGACTCGATAGGCCCCGATGTTGATACCAGCTAGGGGATCTACAAGCCATAGTGCCACAACCACAACACAAACAAGCAGGCTGATGACGCATGCTCTTTTGAACCATACCGTAGTAGCGAGAGAGTGACTGTCTATGTTATTTGCCCACGTTAGTTATCTGAAGCTAGTATAGCAAAAGACCCAGTGTATCGGGGCTTTTACGATCGAGGCGTGCGGATGAGCTATTGAGAAATGCTCAGAAGATTCCAGTGATTTGAGCTCGGCTCTTGTCGAAGTCGGAAGAGTGAGGTGCCGTCACTCAGATCAAAAATACGAGTGATCACCGATCCTTTTTTGATACAGAGTCGGATGCCATCGTCGATGAAATCGACAGTCCTACCCTGGAATTCTATACGTCGCGGGGTCAGTTCAAAGTTTTTGTTGAAGCGAACAGCTGTTACGGTCACTGGTTGTTCTATGGTTGTTTTTGTCATCACACATTACTCCTGGTTATAAAGATTAGATAGAGATATAAAAAAACTGACATCTGGCTAAACGATAACCTGTCAGTGAACGATGGTGGAGTGATGGTACTACATAGCGGTAGCGGGTGTGCGCATTCGTTCATATGGCGACCCTCGCTGAGGTAGTAGATTGTGTGAGTGCTCTAGCTGAGCACGATGTGTGATTGAAGCCTGTAGAGTAGAAAGCTCAGGTGTTTACCTTCCCAGTACTCACATGACTATAGATAGTGTAGCGCTTATGCTACGATCCAAAAAGACTTGTTTTACGTATAAATCAGTGTGAAAAAACTCAAGGTAGCTGTACGTAGACAGTTGTCCCCTTACCTTCGGTCGATCGGAACCAAAGTTTCCCGCCTTCTTGCAAGACAGCTTCTTTTGACAAGTATAATCCCATGCCGTTGCCATCGATCTTTTCACTTACGGCATTTGATGCACGGTATGATCCTGTGATGACCTTTTCTTGTTCTGACTGTGGGATACCGATGCCATGGTCGGTTATCGTGATGAGGTGTGCTTTGTCGACGAGCTCGTAGCCAACTTCGACAGACGTGTTCGCATGTGCGTACTTGATAGCGTTGCTAATGAGATTGTGGAACACGCGTTTCATGCGCCCTGCATCGCAATTGATGATCGGCTCAGATTGCCAGTCACCAGTCAGTTCCAGCGAGATACCTCTCTGTGACGCAGATAGCCTAGATGTTGCAAAGATGTCTTCGATGACCTTTTTCATATCAACGGAGGTTTTCCCCGCAGACTTCTTGCGGCCAGACTGCCAGTGTGCGAGTTGCAAAATATCTTCGATGCTCTCTTGCAAGCGAGTAGTGCTGGTGTGCATGTTCTCGGTGATCTCTCGTGGTTTTGGTGCGAGCTTTTGCTTCAGTAGTGATTCTTCTGCCCATCGCAGGCCAGTTAGCGGCGTACGCAGTTCATGTGACGCGATCGATATGAGCTCACCTCGCAACATGAGATGCTCTTGGCGACGTTTGCGGATAGAGTCTGCTAGGACGAACAGCAATGCTACGAGTAAAGCCGCTATCATCGGGATTGCGGCTGCTAGACCAATAACCGCGAGATAGGTGCCTGGTCCTATTTGCAGTCCGAGTACAGCTACTCGACGAGCCGATTCATCCTGGATTGGGGCGAAGCTGGTGACAGATGAAGTGTTTGCATAGTGTATAGGGTCTTCTATATATGTATTACCACTAAAGAAGAGTGCCTTCATCTCACTGCTTGCACCGAGAAAATCCGTACCATATGGCACAAAACGTTGGGAGGTTGATGGCTCAGAGTTTGCGACGTATGAGACTTCAGTATTACGGTCCATATCGACTATGAAGATGACATTTGCATCGCTATTAACAGCGTGTATTTTCTGGAGCTGTCTCCGTAGAGCTGACATCTCTTCCTGACTTTTACCGTCGGTTTCTTGAACGTCGGTGATGTAGCGACTATCGAGCAGTGTTGAGATGTTCTCTGCTCGTCTTATGAGGGATTCGCTGTACTGCTGCCACACGACGATAACGGATATGATGGAAACAACGAGTCCAGTCAGTATGCAGAGCAGCACTTTTGAAGATGTCTGGACTAAGAGTCCTGACTGTTTTGCGGTGACTTTTTTTATCTTTTTGTTTTGCGGCATGACTGCTTATGCGGTTTTAGGTGGTATGGGCACGTACTTTTGAGCTAGTTGAGTGATCTGCTCTAGCGATACATCTGACTTGAGCATATAGTCGTGTACTCCGAGTGACAGCGCTTCATTGATCACGTCTGTTTCGTAGCTGTTTGTAGAGTAGACAACTTCTACTTCTTTGCCCCATTCGTCCGACCGTAGTCGTACGAGGAACTCCTGGCCGTCCATGACGGGCATATTGTAGTCAAGAAATATGAGCTTCGGATGTTCGGCAAAAGCAAGAGCTAGCCCATCACGACCGTCTGCAGCTTGTGCGACGTTGTATCCCTGTTCTTGCAGCGCCTCGACGATCGAACCGCGTAGCTGGTCTTCATCATCAACGACTAATATATCGACTGTGTTGCTCATAACTTACTGTCTATAGTACTGCGATACGAAATAGTTGACAACTCTTCTCGCAAAAAGGCTATGCCAATTTGCAAAAATAAGTATAATTAGGATAACATCATGAATCTACACGAAGTCTTCAGCAACAAATACGTGCAGCTAGCACTGTTGACGTTGGCTATCGGTACCGGCTTCTGGGCCATCATCTGGCTGGTTCTACTAGTGCTCAACCTCACAGAGCTACCTGTGTTTATCCAGGTAACAGTCTCCTATCTCGGGGCTGGTGTCCTCGTCTCTCGGCTATTCGCAAATCGCATATTCTAGACAGTAAGCTGTTGTTTTGCTAGAGTATAATCTGTTTTATGGCCTCATCGTCTAACGGTTAGGACACCAGGTTCTCATCCTGGCAATCGGGGTTCGATTCCCCGTGAGGTCACCACGAGGAAAGCTCAGCATTGTCTGGGCTTTTTTCGTGGCCACGAGGTATCAAATTCGATTGCCACAATCGGGTGAGAAATGCCTGTGGCATTTCGCAAGGAAACCTTCTCTTGAAAACTTGTTTTCATAGACGAAGTTTCGGGCCTGCCGAAGGTAGGTTCGATTCCCCGTGAGGTCACGAAAATATGAAGTGAGTCAGCACAAGAGCACCATCATGGAGGTGATCTTCTTAGTTAACTTGATGCAGCTTGTCGCGTGTAGCGCGTGAGTAAGCTTTGTGTAGTTCGCCTACGAGCACAATGATGCTGAATGAAGCTGCGGCCGCAAGGGCAAGGCTCAGGATGTCGACGGGTACGACGTAAAGTGGGCCGGCGAGTGGCCCAAATAATGCCGTCAACTGAGCGATGATTGCAATCACGAATCCTATTGCAAATGCCCTGTTTGGTACCCGGATTCGTCGAGTAAGTGACGCAAACTCACTTCGTGCGTTGACGGCATTTGCCCATTGCATAACAACGAGCGACGTAAAGGCAATCGTTCGTGCGTATTCGACCGTATTGTTCTGAAGGAAGTACCAGAAGATGACAAGAGCAGTAGATGACATAGCTACCGCTATGATGATGAAGCGCTGCAGCAGCACACCGTCCAGTATTGGTTGGTTGTATCGTCGAGGCTGTCGGTGCATCACGTCATCTTCGGCTTTCTCGACGCCCAGCGGTATGGCAAATACTGTATCAGTAACGAGATTGATCCATAGTATTTGGACGGCAACCACAGGTAGCGGTAGCCCGATAACCAATGACCCAATCATAACCAGTACCTCACCGAGACTTGTCGCGAGTACGTAGAAGAGTATTCGACGGATGTTGTCATTTATCACTCGCCCACCCTTCACTGCTTTGATGATAGATGCGAAGTTATCATCGAGCAGAACGATATCGCTGGCATCCTTAGCAATCTGAGAACCTGACCCCATCGCGACACCAACATGAGCGTTTGTGAGCGCAGGCACGTCATTGACGCCGTCTCCAGTCATAGCTGCGATATTATTCGTCTTCAGCACACTCAGGATTCGATGTTTTGCCTCAGGTATTACACGCGCAAATACTCGGACGGATTCTACTTTTTTGACGAGCTCTTCATCGGATAGGGTGTCTATGGTGCGACAATCCAGTACTTGATCGCGTTGCTCGACGAGCCCGAGTTTCTTTCCGATACTGAAAGCAGTTTCGGCGTGGTCGCCAGTGATCATACGGACGGTTATTCCTGCGGTACGTGCCGTTCTGATAGCCTCAGCTGCTTCGGGCCGAAGCTCATCTGCTATTGCAATAAGCCCGACGAACTTCATCGAGGCGTTTTTTGTTAGCTCTAGTGACTCTGGGGCTGACTTTAGCTGTTGGATCTCAGCGATCGCGATAACTCTATATCCAAGGCCTGTGTAGTGGTGTAGAGTCTTCTCGGCGAGCTCGAGTGACTTCGGCGTACCAGATAAAGATTTCTTGATGACATGCTCAGGAGATCCCTTTAGAACGAGATGAAACTCTTTTCCTCTCTGCCAGACGTTGCCGCTCATAGCGAGCGCCTGATCAAACGGAAAGCTCTTGACGATTGATTCGTCATCAATGTTCGCCGACTCGTTCTTTGCATAGTCTATAAGCGCAGTGTCCAACGGATCAGCAATGCCGCCCTGTGCATTATTTGCTGCGAGGGCTATCCAGCGAGTGATAGGAGATGTATCTTTCTCCTGCAGCTGCCATGTTTCTTGTACGCTGAGCTGATTCTTTGTGAGTGTGCCTGTTTTGTCGCTCGCTATCGTAGTAACGATGCCTATGGCTTCGATAGCTTTCATAGAGCGCGCAAGGGATTTGTACTGAGCGAGTCTTCGCATGCCCAGCACCAGGATGACGGTGATTGCGACCGGTAAACCTTCAGGTACCGCAGAAACTGCAAGAGCGAGCACGAACCTGAGTGCTTCTGCAATCTCTATGCCACGGAAAAGTGCAAGGGCAAAGACAACACTACATACAATCGCTATGGCAATGATGAGCTTTGTGATCAGCTGGTCGATCTTTTTTTGCACTGGAGAGCGCTCGCTGGTTGGGGCGGCTAGTTCTGCGAGATGACCGAACTCTGAATGTGCTCCAGTAGCGGTAACGATAGCCGTCGCTCGGCCTGAGACGAGGAACGAACCCTGAAACAGCATATTTGCTCGGTCATAGATCGGATGCTCGCCCTGCAAAGCATGGACATGTTTGTTGATCGGTAGTGATTCTCCGGTGAGCATCGCTTCGTCTGTTCTGACGTTATCAGCATGCAATATACGACTGTCTGCTGGGACCTTTTCCCCTTCCGATATCACGTAGCGGTCTCCTGGCACGAGCTCTTCGGCACTGATTCTCACGGGTATACCATCACGAATGACGGAAACTTCGTGGGAGTCATGTTGCTTCAGGGCTTTTAGTACACGATCTGTTGATAGCTGCTGTCCGTAGTAGATGATCGCGCTGATAGTGATGATAGCACCGATTATGATAGCGTCTACTGGGTGATTCGTAACGATACTCAGGACGGCAGCAAATAGCAGTACGCCGACAAAGACATTTGCAAAGGGCTCAACTATTTTTCGCCACAATGGCACGCCGCGTATGGAGACAACATTCTTACCATATTGCCGTAAGCGATTATTGACCTCTTCTGTGCTCAGGCCGTGTTCACTTGATTGTAGATCTTTGAGAGTTTGTTCGGTCGTTTTGTTGTAGTAGTTAGACATAAGCAGTGCTTATAGCGTAGCAAAAGCTCTGAGGTGTGTCGATGTGACGATATACTTAGAAATCGAGCTGCTCATCGAGCTCGGAGTCAAGCCTGTCAAGCTCATCGATATCTAGCTGTGATATGGCTGTATCAATATCAGCAGCATTTGTTATCGGTGTTGCGACGATAACTGGTTTTTTAGTATCTGCATCACTTTCTTTTGGCTTGGATGAACTCGAAGAGTTGGCAACCTGTTCTTGGTTTTGCTCACGTAGCAGGCCATAAGCGCCTGCCCCAAGTATGGTGATTGTGAGAGCCGAGATGCCTGCTATGCGTGTCTTTTTACCTATCTTTTTGAAAAGTTTAACGATCATTTTCTGCCTCCTGCTTTGCGGCTAAAGCAGTAGTCTTGACCTGTTTGCCATATGACTTTATAGAGTCGCGATATGCCAAAAGCTTTGCTTTGGTGTTATTCAGTGCTTCTCTGATGTTCGAAGTGGCGGTGTTTGATCTAGTGTTTTCGCACGAGAACTTCGTTGAGCGCAACGTAGCTAACCGTTCCGATACGGCAAGTTGCCTTGCTCGCATGTCGGCAGTTAGCGCATCATTGTCCGGTACGGTAAGGTTTTTCTCGATGACGAAATTTTCTATTCCGCTTTGAACACTAGAGTATTTGTCGAAGTATTTTTGCGCTACTGCAGATTTCTCATCGATGAAGTTGTTGATTCTCTCTTCTCGAGCCTTACAGGCATCTTCGCGTTTGTCTTCTATGTAGCTTTGCAGGGAGCGACGTTGTTCGTTCTTATTATCGTTGTCACGCTGTGTCCATGAGCGTATGTTTGAGCGACGCTCGTCTCCTCGTTCATTGTCTGCTAGGGCAACGTATGATCCGCTGCTGGCAATGACTAATGATAGTAATATCGCTATAAGAGTTTTTTGCTGCATACCCCTCCTTTGGTCCATTCCGAATTTCGTGGTTAAGCCACTCTATATTACAACGGATACTATGACTGCGCAAAAAGCACAAGTGACATACGAGTATTGACAAAACAGGATATTTTGTGCTATAATATATATAGCAACATTGCAGCACCACGACAATCCACCCCCTACTTCCCCAGGAGGAAGCCATGAACGAGCCCCAAGACATGCCGAGGAATGTCCCACCTATCTTCAAGTGGTTGGCGATCCGTGGCATCGTCGTTCTCGTGCTCTTCATCGTCGTTATTATCGTCATACACGAGATTTCGGGCGATGAGGCACCCCAGTCGCAGGCCATCGCCATCAAGTCGACAGACTCGTGCGAGGCTTTTCCGGTCAAGGTCGGCACGACCTATGCACTAGAGAACCTCGCCACGGGCGACTACTCCAAGAACATCGGCGCCTTGAGCGTCCACAAGATGAGCGAGTTCTCCGACGCGTTCTGCGTCACGCTCCAGTCTGGGCCTACGACACGGAACAGTCAGAACTGGATGGAAGTGCGAGTTGGTTTCGTCAACCCCGTAACCAACGAGGTTGACTGGCCCGATACTTCCCAGGAAGCGAGTCGCGTCGATGCCGGCATGTACTACGGGCACGCAAGTGTTCAGCTATTCGTTCCTGCCGGTCGGTGCCTCGCGGTGCATGCCGTGGTGAACTACCATGAGCAGGACCGCGCTCGAGTGATGGAAGGTGTGCCAGGCACCTGCATCGAGTAGATGCTAGAGCTCTGCTGCAAAGTTGCGCCCCGAATTCTCGTCAGAGAGTTCGGGGCAGCTTCTTTTTTGGGGAGTATTAGCTATCTATAGTTTGTAAAATTTACTGGAAAGTCGAGATCACTTTCTCTGACAAGTGACATGACCGCTTGGAGATCGTTTTTGCTGCTACTCGTGACACGCACGGCTTCGCCTTGGATGGTTGGCTTCACCTTTGGAAACTTATCTCGAATGAGCTTACTAACCTTTTTTGCCCTGTCAGTATCAAGTCCGGCAACGAATGGTATCTCATGCGTAATCTTGAGATTGGCAGATACTGGTTCTTTAGACAGGTCGAGCACTTTTGTACTCTGGCCTCTGTTGATCAGTCCACGACGAACGATATCGATGATAGCTTGTAGCTGCATATCGTTGCCGCCTATGATGACGAAACCCGCCTTATCACCGAGCCACTCTAGTGCAGCCGGTGTACCTTTGAAGTCGTAACGGTTTGTTATCTCACGATTTGCCTGCATGAAAACATTGTTGATCTCGGCTTTGTCGTATTCTGAAACTACATCAAATGAAAAGTTTGCCATCGTATTATTCCTGTGATTGAGGGGCGCTCGGTCCGACCTTTTGCATACTGGCGATAATAGCGAGGAGCTTGCGAGGGGTTATATCTGCCTTGATAAGATAGCCGTCGACGAGTTTTTCTATTTCAGCGCGTGTGCTGTCGTCTTGGTCAAAGTTCGTGAGGATGACAACTCGAGTGTTCGGAATCATATCCTGCTCGGGACTACGGAGTTTTGCTAGTATCTCTGTACCAGGCGACTCAGGTAGCATAATATCCAGCAAGAGGAGGTCATACGTCTTAGAGGTGACCATGGCATAGGCGTCGTCACCCGACATCACCCATTCAACGTTGTAGCCAGCCTTCGATAGGCTGCGATAATACATCTCACCGATGAAACGATCATCCTCGACGATTAGTATGTTTTTGATGGCTGAGTTTGCGTCTATAGTATTACCCCTTGTACATTGAATGGTTTTTTATCCAACCATTACTCGTTTCTATTATACCGTCATTTGTTCCACCTGTGGCTGCGAGCTTGTCTGCAACAGAAGCATAAACAGGTACGGAGAAGACAAAGACACTCCCCTCTCCTTCGTGGGACGTTACCTTGAGGCGTCCACCATGAGATTCGACGATAGCCTTAGTAATATACAGGCCAAGACCCGTGCCTGCAACAGTGTTTTTAGATCGATGTGATCTATAAAACTTCGTAAAAAGATTTTTCATTAACGCGCTCGGAATACCGACGCCAAAGTCCTGCACACCAACATGTACGAACTGATCATCAGCAACTGCTCCAACGACAACCTGTCCGCCTTCGTTTGAGTATTTTATGGCGTTGTCGATGAGATTCATGAGCACTTCTGACAAACTATTTCTATCGGCAGCAATCGTCGGTAGATTTGGTGCGAAATTGACCGTAAGGGTCCTATTTTGCGTCGAAGCTCGTAGTGCAACGTCATCAGCAATCACTGAATAAACACCTTCAAGCGAGTCCTCGTTTAGGTGTAATTTTAGGTGACGCCTGTCGAATTTAGCGGCATTTAGTATGTTGCTTACATAGCTCGAGAGCCTTGATGAGCTAACGTCTAGCCGGTCGAATAGTTGCTTCTGATCGTCATTGAGCGTTGGGTCGAGCTCGGGCCGTAGCACGTCTAGGTAGCCTCTGATGACAGTGATTGGACCGCGGAGCTCATGCGCCGCGAGGGCGATAAAGTCCATAGCTTCTTCGCCGTTTTTGTATTTCTCAGTTTGGTCTATCGCTACCAGGAGAGCAAGTGAGTCGTTGCCGTTGTTGTGGTATGAGACCATCACATCAAATATTTTTCGCCCCTCCTCCCCGGCTGGCTTGTTCGGTACTCTGTTCCATGTATTTGTTGCGCTAATAGCGTTTTCAGAAGCTTTGAGCAGCCATTCTGCGAGGTCTTCTTGACTATCGAAGAGTAGTTCTAAGCGTTTTATGCCATCGCTTCCGATTATCACGGGTGCCGACGTGTTCGCGTAGAGGACGTTCGCCTTCGCATCGAGAGCTATGACTCCTGCCTCCATGCTCTCAAGTAATTTGTTCTGAGACAGTGGTGCAGGATCGGATTTTTCTGAGTTCTGTTGTGGTAATGATTCGGTGCTAGATGGACGCAGGGAGAGTTGGTAGAGCATGTCGATCATTTCCTTGAACCCGTTTTGCTCGTATTTCGTACCGTTGAGATTTGGCGGTGCTGCGTCGGTCGGCTGATGCGAGAGCTGCATGATGGTACGAGATATGTAGTCAAGCGGCGTTAGACCGTATTTTGTCACAACGACTACAGCTGTTATTGCACCGGCTATGTATATTGTGGCTAGTAGGATGATCGCAAGACCATTTGTCGCAAAAGCCGCCAGTACTGCGACCATGAGCAGTAGCGTTAGTAGCTGGACTACTGCGACCAGCACAATAAGCTTTAATCGATGTCGTGTATAGACTTCACGGAGCGGGGTTACTGCCATGTCGGTGTCTTACCGTCAGCGATGGCAGTTATCCATGTCTGCCCTCTGTTTAACGGTACGTCCTTGCCCTCTGCATCTAGGAGTTGGAGATGTGACTTCGGTTCAGGTCTTGACCACGTCAGTTCTCTGACTGTTCCGTCCTGAAACAGGAAAGCTCGTCCCTGGCCGGTCGTTGCGATCTGTTCTCGATACCCATCTTCAAACGCGCGAGAGATCGGTACGTTGAGGACTATTGCTACTTTGGGCTGGATCTGTCCCTCCTCTCGATCGGCGTGAGGGCCGCCTCCCATGTGCCTAGCATAACTGTTTGATGCCGGATCGTAGATATAGTCGATATTGTAACTTGCGCTACTGACTGGGATGTTTATTCGCTGAGCATTCGGTTGTTTTGCTTTTGTATCGTCTTTTCTTGGTTGTGGGGTAAAGTTCGATGTCGATCGACCTTTTGACGTGATCAATGCATCAAGCTGATCAGAGTTCGTATATACGTTGTGGGGGGCGTAGCGATCTTTTGCTCTCCAGTAACTCGGTGCGTTAAAAAACTGATCGAGGTCGGTACCATAGTTACCGCTACGTATCATCGTGAGCGCTCTAGCGCTACCGCCGACGTGTGCTACAGAAGGATCGTATGCACTTGCCCATTCGACATAGTACGGTCGAACGCTTCTCACCGGGCCGATAAGCCCTGGTCGGTTTTCTTGGTAGAGTGCGATAAAACGCGTGATGCCACCTTCTGCAATGGTCTCGTAAACGATTCCCGCTTGCTTTAGCCCTGATTGCGGTCTGGAGTCTGGACTATTTTCTATCATTACTGCGGTGACGGGCCGTTTTGCTATCGCTGGATCTGCAACTTGAGCGCCCGTAAGCGGTGCATATATCTTAGGTTCTTCTTTCTTTTTGATTACGGCAGCTGGCTTTGTTGCCACCTTCTGTTCTGGTTGCTGCCACAACCAAAAGACAACGCCAATAGCACTTGCTATCACGAGTGTTATAGCCATCAACACGTAGCGTGCGGCGTGATGATCGTGAAAATACTGGTGTATTCGTGTCCAGCCTCTGGGTTTTGTGATTTGTAGGTTTTGGTTTTCGTCACCCATCCTGCTTATGACTATAGCGTAGAGATCTAGCTTTGTCGATCTGTTATCACAGATTTGGCAGCAGCTATTCTTGCTAGCGCTTCATCTTTTCCGAGCAAGACAAGTGTCTTATCAAGTTCAGGGCTGAATGGTGCCCACGTGATAGCGATACGAATGATACTAAAGAGGATCACCGGCTTTTGTCCGGTCGTTTCCAGTAGACCGTTGAGTGATGATTGAATAGCATCCTGGCTCCATTCAGTCTCAGATAGACTATCGTGAGTAGCTGATAGTAAACCTACCAACTCAGCATTAGAAAGTTTTTTGAGTTGCTTATGGGATGAAATAAGGGATGTATCAGGCGTTGGTTGTTCAAAAAAGAAATTGCTAAGTGTATTTATGTCTGAGAGCGACTTCAGTCTATCCTGGCATAGTTCGATCACGGCCTGCCTATATATAGGCTCGGCTTTTTTCGCGGCTGGCGATAAGAAGCGCTCTAGTCTAAGGGCTAATTCTTTTGGCTCCAACTCCCTTATGAAGTGACCATTCATCCATTGTAGTCGGCGTTGATCAAATCGTGCTCCACTCTTTTGCACTCTCTTGAGACTAAATTTTTCTACGAGATCTGCCCGTTCGTATATCTCTTGGGTCGTACCATCATTCCAGCCGAGTGTAGCGATAAAGCTCAGCATAGTTTCCGGCAGATATCCTTCGGCTATGTAGCCGAGAACATCTTTTGCACCGTCTCTCTTGCCGAGTTTTTTATTGCCCTGGTCGTTCATGATATGCGGCATGGTGGCGAAAATAGGATACTTAAGACTAAGTGCATCATATATATTCAAGTAATTCGGCGTACTACTTATGAACTCTTGACCGCGGATAACGTGAGTGACACCCATCTCTGCATCGTCAACAATGTGGGCAAAGTTATAAGTTGGGTATCCATCGCTCTTAATTAAGACGATATCATCTATCACCTCTTCGCCGGTCTTTAGATCTCCCATGACCTCATCGTTCCACGAGTAATCCCGCGGCTTGGATAGAAAGCGTAGCGGCAATCGACCATCCCAGACTGGTGGATTATCGGGTCGGTGGTTTCGGTATAAAAATGGTTGCTTCTTTGCTTTCGCCTCTTCCCTGAAATGATTCAACTCTTCGGGTGTGTACGGATCGGCATATGCTCGCCCGTCAGCGATCATTTTCTTCGCCCATTCATGGTATATCTCTAGACGTTGTGACTGCATATACGGTCCGGTAGCACCGGGCTTATCTGGTCCGTATTCGTATTCGAGGCCAAGCATACGAACACATTGGATAATATGCTCTACCGACCCTTCGACCTCTCTGTTTTTATCGGTATCTTCTATGCGTAGTATGAACGTACCGCCCGCTTGTTTCGCGACCAGCCATGCGAAAAGCCCTGTTCTTAGGGCGCCAACATGCATAAAGCCAGTGGGGCTTGGTGCAAATCGAGTGACAACAGTTTGTTTTAACATGAAGTATATTGTATCAAATATGATCTTATGTGGCGGTTATAAACTGCCAGCAATCTTGAGTAACTGGTCGGTTCGGAGCGGCGCGTTAGCTTCGATGGTGTAGAGTATGCCGTTATTTACCCATGCCGCCTTGCCATTGTCGTATGTATAGATCGTGAGGCCTTGTTGCGCATTTGCTGTGTAGTCTTTTCCAGACGTAGCGACTAGGTTGTCATATACTGCCTCACTATCCCAGCTGCTGCGCTGCTCGTTTATGGTGTAGCCAACATTACTTCCAGCGTTCGCGGTGAATTTCATGCTAACTTGACCAGGCGCATAAGAAACAGGCCCGTCGAACCGATATCCAGTTGGTTTGTAATCAGGATATGTAGCGGCAATACCGGCCTGGGATGCTGCAACACGAACCGATAAACCAGGCATACTGAGGTATGTCATATAGCCTCCGAGAACCATGAAAGCGAGAGATACGGCTAATACTCGGGACGCAGTGAGTGCCTTTCGTTTCTTGCGAGGCGCTTGTTTGTTCGCCATTGTTGAGTCATCGATTTCGGCGAGCCGTTGAGCTATCAAGTGCTCTTTGATGACAGAGCTAGACATCTTGGCTGGTTGGCTATTCGCTTTGTGCTGAGCGACTTTTGCATGTGCTTGCGTGACGATTGGCGAGACAGGCAGGACTTCCTTTTGTGGCGTCTGCTGTTTAGTTGCCGGAACAGTTTTCACCGGTACGATAGCGTCTATTCTGGCAGGATGAGGAGCAAATCTCCTGACGTGCGGACTCTTAGCGATACTGCCTGTTGCAGGTTTGCGACGCACCAAGTGTTGCTTCGACTCTGGTTTTTTCAATACATCACGACGTAGTGTAGTGCTGCGTTGAGTGCGGCTGTGGGATCGAGTGGCATGATTGTGTTTAGTTTTAGCAGTGTTTTGCGCGGTAGAGTGATGAGATGGCTTTAGCGGACTTTTCCGTGCAACCGGCGCGTTTGTGTGAGCTTGAGCTTCAGAGTGCTGAGTTGGATTTGGGTGTGCAACAGCAAGACCTGACACGGCATCGTAGACCTTGCCGTTGATCACTACTGTGCTGCTACCCCTCATCGCGACCCTTTGCCCCACTTGCTTTATTTTATGTTTCTTAACCGTTACCACTATAGTAGTGATAGTTGATGATTTGAGCAAGCATTTTGTCCAATTTGCTATACTATATGGCGAAGAGTCGCTATACTATACAAAGTTTCTACTATATGCAACAACACTCAAAATCACGCAAAAACAGACAGATAAAGCTCGCCACAACCTACGGGGTAATGACACTGGCAGTAGCTTTGATATCCATTATATGTATACTCCTCGTCATCGGATATCGGTTCAACCCTGTCAAGGGTGACCTCGAGCTTGGGTCATTGATGCAGTTTCGAAGTATTCCGAGTGGCGCACGTATAGTCCTGGATGATGATCCGTTATCGTTCACTACGCCAGGCAAGCGATCTGTGGCCGTTGGCGAACATACCGTAAAGATGTCGAGGAGCGGCTACCAAGACTGGCAAAAAACATTCACAACCGATCCGGGAGAACTGCGTTGGGTTAATTCGGCTCGACTCATACCAAATGATATCGAGACAAAAGATGTTTTTGGATTTCCTGAGCTTGCTTCAGCTATGCCCTCACCTGACCGCAAATGGTTCTTGATACAAACAAGTGCTACTCAGCCAAACTTTACGCTCGTGGATATTCGTAACGAAGAGCCAGAGACAGCCGCATTCAGTATCCCTGCATCCATCTACGCACAATCGGAAGTTCCTGAAGGGCATACCTTCTCAATAGTAGAGTGGGACTTCGGCTCTCGATATGCCTTGGTGAAACACACTATTGCTGAGACGACAGAGTTCATCGTCATCGACAGGACGGCGCTCGATAACCCTGAATCAATGGTAAATATCAGTTCGACTCTCAGCATTGCGTTGCAACAAGTGCAATTTTCAGGCTCTAGTGGCCAAAGCTTCTACGGAATAGAGAACAATACGCTCCGAAAACTAGATAGCGATGCCGGAACGATATCACAGCCAGTTGTTCGCGATGTTGCTTCATTCAGGCTATACAAGACAAACACAGTTGCCTATATAAAGCAGCCGAAGGACGGCAGGATCGCTGTTGGTGTAGCGGTGAATGAAAAAACTCGACAAGTTGCAGAGTATGATGATACTCAGCCGGTTTTTGTAGATATCAACGAATACTTCAACGACACGTATATGGCTGTGTCTCGTGGTGCATATCTCGGCCTATACAAAAACCCTGACGAATCCACTGCGCGACGAGTTGCATCATACCCACTGACAGTTACACCGCAGTGGTTACGTATGAGCAATAGTGGCCGATTTATCATCGCCGGTGCAGCAACCCAGTTTACGAGCTATGACGTTGAAACACGTGAACGATTCGATGTAAACCTACCGGGCTCGTCTATCGACCCGACCCGCCCTCTCCAGTGGATAGATGACTATCATCTAGCAGTGACAGCGGACAATGACCTCCGTCTCATAGAGTTTGATGGTTCAAATCAGCACGTGATCACGTCAACGGTGTCGAACTATCCCGTAACACTGTCTGATGATGGTGAGTTACTGTACAGCTTGTCGAAGGTCCAGGATGGCTTCGCGCTGCAATCATCACGTTTGATACTAAAGTGAAACAGCCGTTTATTCCCAGCGTGACGGACTAGTTACCAAATAACCGCTCAAACAATGTTCGAGAGTTACCAGAGATGCTCGATGGCACGTTAGTCTCCGCGGTTGATTCTTTTGCCTGTGCTGTTGATGGGTCGGGGCTGATCTGCTCACCGATAACCACCAGGCGCTTGAGCGCGGTTCCTGGAGGTGTACACGTCACGAGTGTAGCAAGAGGTTTATCGCTATCGATGACGAGCTCTCCGACTTGAGTTGGGTCGATAACTTTCTTTTCGGTGATGCGATAGGTGTGCCGTACACCGTTATAGTTGAGGTAAAATACATCGCCCTTCTCTAGCTTTTCCAGCTGTACGAACACGAACTTGTATGCGCCATCGTCGAAGACGTCGTTACTCGAATGTCCGAGGATGACAGTGTTACCTGTCTGACCTGGGAATCCGTCCGCACCAGGGATAGGATAGTGCACTACCCCATCACGTAGTTTGTTCTGTATGTAGTTTTCTTCGAGTGATGTCACGTCATAGACGACCGGGGCATCAACATTTATCTTCGGTATGACTACTTTTGGTTCAGGGCCGACGACTGTACTAGCTGTTGGATCTATGATGACGTTCTGAGGTTCGATAGCGCCTGGGCTCACGTATGCCTTAACTTGAGCGACCAGAAGACGGTTGTACTGCAATATGCCAAACAGCAGAGCGACACTGATCGCCGCAACGATAGGCATAAAATGGCGGGATCGTTTTACTTTTGTACTTCTTTCGCGAACCTCGTCAAGGATCTTACCGCGTAACTCGTTAACTGCTTCGTCACGAGTTACTGGACCACTAGCGACGACGCCACTAGGATTTTTGGGTGTTTGAGACTGGACTGCCTGGGCGCCCTGAGTATTGCCATGCTGTTTAGAGCGGAGCTGATGAAGATAATATCGCTCATAATACTGCTGATAATACGATTGCCATGAGCTGTGGTAGTGCTTCCAGTCGGGAGTGTCGGTCGATGCTGCATCATGGTCAGTCGATTCTGAGTGGGTCTTGGCGTATGCGGACTTCGAAGGAGGTGTCGTGGTGTCGTCGTCGGCGTAGAGTGAATCTATTTGCTTGCGCATGAGGTCGGCCGCCTCGTCGCGGCCCATAGGCTTCAAGCCAGCTTGATCACGCGCAGGAACTTGCACGCCACGCTGGTTGTCGTCTTGAGGTGTGTCAGATGGATTCATAGGTGTTTTATTACAATAACTATTGTACAATTGTACCGTCTTACGACAAAATACATCGACAATCACTTGTTCGTCGATAATGACAAGCTGTAGTGGTCTACGTGAACGTACATATACGTAGACACGCGTGTCGGCAGAAGCAAGATAGGTCCGCAATCGACACTAAACTATAAAATCAAAGATTATGCCGCGGTGGTGGAATTGGTAGACACGCCAGACTCAAAATCTTGTGTCCTTCGGGACGTGCCGGTTCAAGTCCGGCCCGCGGTACCATATATTGATATAGTATTTTGATGAAAATACCATCTCTCCTACGATCCTAGTGAATCGCACGAGAGATGGGGACTGAGGAGCCCCCACGCAGGTTATGAGACCTGCTTCTCTGCTCTCTTGCGGGTGATGATCTTCTTCAGGCCGAATCTGACACCAAGCCCGAAAAAAAACAAGAGCACTGTCACTGGGCCAGCTGCGTAAAATGCTGCTGTGACGCCATCTGTGTCGAGTCCGAATCGATCATTCATCCTGATAAGGATACCGCCGCTTATGCCGACAAACGCAACAACCGAGAAAACAACTTGTAGGTTATACCAGATTCTCTGAATGGCTTTTGCGAAGCCGTTTGATGGATTCTGTAGCATGCGGTCTATGGTTGACCGCGTTAGAACCACAAAAAGGAACGTACCGATGAACACACTAGTTGCTAGGACGAACGTCTCATTCTGTGACATGATCTCTCCTCAGTCCAAATGTACACCAACACGAAGTGTGCCAGTTGTCTTATTATAACACTTTAGTCATAAAATAGAATAATAAGGCTATTTTAAAATTGTATATAAGTGCAAGGGTTCATCATATATATGGCAAGTTAAACAAAGCAAAAAATCTATATAACGAGATAATTATGAGCGGATGCAGTATGGATCAATGCAAAGCATCGGCTCAATTTTATAAAAGACTTTCTAATTAATGTTAAGCATTGAAACACCTAAAAGTGTATTTATAGTTGCTTTAATCTATACATCTATAATTTCTATTTTTGTGCAATTTTTTCTTCTGGAATCTTCCACCCATTACCTAGATGTTCAATAAAAGAATTAAATCTAAAGTAATGAAAACCTTCTTCGGTAAGACAGGATCCCAGGTTAAGTTGACTTCTTTGTTGAGCCTGTGGACCATTAATACAGTATTGAAATAATTCTTCTTCGAGTCGGTCATCTAGTTGAGTTCCTTTAGGGGGTTTAATGTTCTGGCCATTCTTACGCCATTCATTTAGTTTTGCTCTAAATTCTTTTGGTTTTAAAGGTTCAAA
>CALFQW010000140.1 GCA_937919305.1 uncultured Candidatus Saccharibacteria bacterium | reverse complement strand
TTTTATTTGATTCGTCGTCCACCTGTTATCCTTTTACACTTTATTAGCTATATCTTTTCACAGTGTACCCGCCGCAACCCTAAAATACTAGTGCTTACTCGTTGGCGTGCATAGCTTGCCAGTCTGGATCGTTCTGGACATCTTTTACAACGTTACCCCAGAATTCGTCCAAATCGGCAGCATCTGGTCGTTCAACGAGCTGCCAATTATCATCCGTGTCTTGTGACGCATTCACTATTGCCTGCATCAACTCATCATTATCATTCTTTACCGGCTCAAAAAGCATCGCGCTAGACTTAGACATGCGAGGTAGTTTGAGTTTGAAAGAGTTATGTATTTTCAGCATTTTTATTTGTTACCTTACATACATATAAGCATAAAAGTTATAAAAAGTCAATAACAGTGTCGATCGATAGTGATCACTGGCTAGATTTGTCCGCCGCCTTGAGTGTATAGCAATACGAGAACGACACCCATCATACCTGTTGCCTTGTAGAGACCATGATGGCGACGCCAATCGCTCTGCATAGATTTCGGCAGCTTGTGACGATATGTATGCGCTAGAAGTGCGATGACCGTCAAGAGTAAGAGTAAGAACCCAGATGCGAGCATTGCCGGTGTCATTGACTGTAGACCAATACCAAACCTTGATATCACACCTAGTTCTGATCCAGAAGCTGCAACAGTCCTGGCGGGCTGCGTAGCTGATGCGACGGCTGAAGCCGGTTGCCCATATAGAGCAACGATCAGTGTAGTATTCTCACCGTTCAAAACACCTTGCTTTATAGCAAAGCCAACCTCACGGAAATTGCGTGACAACATGTTGTCACGATGTTCCTCCGAATTCATCCAGGCAGTGACCACACCTGGAGCATTTTCGAAGCCTTTCGCTAGGTTCTCTCCGGCATATTGATAGCTGTACCCTGCTTCCGAAAACCACTGCCACGGTGTTGCGCCATCGGGGGCGGTATGGGCCCAGTATTGCTGCCGGAACATGTCATCCGCCTTCAGTCTCGCAGCTGACGCCAGACTTGTGTTAAGGGAGAGGCTACTGATACCGCTAGCTTCTCTCTGATCATTCGTTGCCTTGAGTAGCTGTGTATCGGTGATCATGACTTGGTCACCGAGAACTGATCCAGTTGCTGCAAAGTTATACCCAAACTGAAGCATGACGATCATAGCGAGAACAAATCCAACACCATGTATACGAATAGCATGTGGTTGATATGAGTTCTTGTGATGTGGCACAAAAACATGCCGGAAAAATTCAGTAAACCTCGTGCGAGATGAGCGCTGGTATCGTTTTTTGGTCTTTTGCTTTGGCATGGTATTGATCGTATTTTACTACTCTCAAGTATACACTCTTGTTCTTAAATCAAGCCGGCCCGCACATCTTGTGCAGGCCGGTCATGATAAGACTCGAGCTTTTGCGGTTTGCTAGAGTGATGCTTCGTTATCTTGTTGGCGTCGCTTGTATGCCGCAAAGAGATACCAGCCGACTAGAGCAGCGAGTAGCGCGAGTAGTAGCCACCAGTACCAAGCCATGCCTCCTCGCTCGTCTTCTGCATCATCAGATTGGGCAGCGGAATCAGATGTATTGGTTGCAGATCCGAGTACTTCCGCATTGCCGGTATTTTCAGTACTCGCGTCATCATTTGCACCGAGAACTGCAGCACCATCCCCGAAGCTAAATCCGTCCCCAGTATTACCAGCTGTGCCGGCACCATTTCCACCAGATGTAGCAGTTGCAACGACAGGCGCTGATCCCGTGCTACCACTTGTACCGCCATTCGCTGCTGCTGGTGTTGTGACAGTACTCGAAGCGGTGCTTGTGTTCTCTGAGTCATCAGTTGCTGTAACCGTGAAAGTGTATGTCGTAGACGGAGATAGTGCACCTGTAGTAGCGGTCCATGTCGCCGTACCATTACCATTGTTAGTCTTTGTTCCAACGAGGGTGGTTGTTGTTGATCCGTCTGTTACAGATAGGATAACCTCTGCATCAACATCATCGACATCGACTGATACGTCGTATGTACCGTCACTGTTCGCAACAACATTAAAGTCAGTGAGTTCGGGAGCAGTATTATCAAAGCTCACATTACGCTCTTTGAATCGTTTATTCCCAGATCCATCTGTTGCGGTTACTTTGATGCAGTATGATCCATCAGCAAATAATGAAGTATCAAGGTCGTATGAATAACTCTCAGTTCCATCATAACTACTAAATATGTCTATAGGCCCGACAACAGCACTACCTGAACATGATTCGTCAAACACCCTCAACTCCAAAGCAGTGACAGATTCATTATCAGTTGCCGCGCCTGCAACAGCTATAGTACCGGCAACCGAAGTATTTTCACCTGGTGTATCAATTGATAGACTCGGCTTTTCTTCATCTATAGTAGTCCAGTTTGCATACCATACATTTTGACCAGCTGTATCGCCGGTACCACCTGGATTTGTCGCAGGAATACTGCCGTCAGTAGCATTTGCATCAGCTGGACCACTATTGCTGCCCCAGTAGTTTTGACGGAAATCAACAAGCTCAACAGTACTATTTACTGCTGTATCGTTACCGGTAAATGCATTACCCCTACCTGTCACGCTTGATGCATCAGATCCGTCGAAGCCGACGGCTACTCCGAGTGAGTTGTTGGTAATAGTGTTGTTATTGATACGCGCTTGAGATCCAGGACCGAAGAACGTAGTAACAAGTACCCCGGCTGAACCCGATCCATCCGTACTCGCAACACCTTTGTTATCTGTTATGAGGTTATTAATAATGCGCACCTGTGCACCGGCTCCGACCTCAACGGCATAATCTAGCCAATCACCCATCCCCTTACCTGTATACGTATTACCTGTAAACACCGATCCGCTGACTCCGCCTCCAAAGTACTGAGCACCTATCCTACCGATGTTTTCAAACGTTGAATTTCGGACGTTCATCTCTCCAGCACCAAAACCGACAACTGCTGTACCAGCATAGCTAGAGTTGAAGTCGATGTCTTTGAATGTCACTTGATTGACGCTAAGAGTACCTCGTGAGCGAATGCCCTGCCAGATATTTTGATTGTTACCATCGAGTGATAGGTTACGAATATCAAAGCTACCACCAGGCTCAACAACGAACCAGCCTCGGACATCTCCGCTTGAGCTTGATCCAGTATTAAACTGAGCAAGAACATCCGTTGCATCGCTACCAGACCCAACAAGCCGGACTTCTTTGTCAACGACAATCTGCTCATTATCATCGTCATACACTCCTGCAAGCAATCGTACAACGCCGCCATCAGGTGCATCTTCAATCGCTGCTTTTATTGTGAACACATCATCTGCAGGAACAATTCGAACTTCACTTGAAATACGTGTGATTGCTGAATCGTTATTTACTGTGTTTGGAGCCTCTTGTAATGAGCGCGCGAATGATGTCGCGTTAGCTAGGTTACGCTGGAAAAACGTAAATTGATCACCATTTGCACGAAACTCATCATTTGTGACAGTAAAACCGTATTGTGGTGCATTTATAGAACCTACAGGTGTACCACCAACACCTTGCTGAACATAAAGTTCATTCGGCTCTGAAGCATTCAAATTGAGGATTGAGACTGAATTAATTCCAACAGGGTAATCGGCACCGTATGGATAGAGCGCAACACCACCCCATTCGTTACCCGTCGTTGTGAGGCCGTCTATATCGATGTTATTGCTGTTTGTAAACGAGACTCCGTTTCCTGATGTGACCTGTCCATCTACGGTCACGTTGCGCAGAGTCACACTGCTCATTCCATTGAAATCGATTTCACTACGCGCGGAGTTTTTCACTGTCACGTTCTTCAATGTTGCGTCACTACCTGTGAGCTTGAAGCCATAGTGCTGTGAGTTTGCCAAAGTAAAATTCTCAAATGTCATATTCAAGCCGTCAACTGTATTCTCAAGACCATAACCGCCGTTATCAGCAGTTATTGTTACCCCTGCCTCGCTCTCGCCTGCCAGTGTGAGTGACTTGCTGACATTTGGATTCTCGTCATATGTGCCGTTTTTGATGAAGATAGTATTACCGTCAACAGTGTCAGTATCGTCAATCGCACCCTGGATCGTCGTAAAATATTCACCTGTTGTTACATTTTGAACTGGTGCTGATGACATAGCTCTATTTGCGGCACCTGGGGTACCATGATCGCTTTGCGAGGTAGCGGGATCAGTATTGTATACGTCACTACCATTTTTGACGATAGTCTTGTTATTATCCTCGCGTACAACTTCTGCCGACTGACCACTTGATGCATCAGAGCCTGTATAGACTAATTCATCAATTTCGCTGCTCGTAGCATCACTAATAGTGATTGTTCCGCCACTATTGACGATGTTTTTGCCGGCAGCCCACTCTGCATCACATGCAACCTCGGCGGTGGCGGTGTTGTTACAAATGACGAAATACTCATCTGGCGCCATGATCTTTCCAGCGGCAAATGTATAAACATCTGTTGTATCTATACGAACAGTCCAGTTAGATACATCGGTTTGCTCCGTGCCTCTATTGTGAATCTCGATCCATTCACCATCTGCATCACTAATGGCTATGGGATTCCCCATGACTTCGTTGATAACTGGTGCAGCGAATGCCGCCGGAACATTCATAGGTAGTATGGTCTGCACGAGCATGGCAAGGATTGAGACTCCCGCCATGATGCGCACCTTGGCGCGTGATCGTTGATATGTAAAAGTTTTCCGCATACTAGTCACCTTCCTCTTTTGACCACATCCACCATATGGCAAACACTATTTGCTATATGGTGGACAGTATACTCTCGTACTTCAAAAATAAAAAGTTGTTTTTGTCAAAAGCATTAGCGCCAATTACGCTCTATCTCATGAATCTTATCGTGATCGAGGCCGTAGTAGTGTGCAATTTCGTGCCACAGTGTGTGCTTTACCTGTCGATAAAAACTCTCTTCGTCATGCGAAACGGCGAGTAGCGGTAGCTTGAAGAGAGTGATCTTGTCGGGTAGAACGAGATTGTACCCGGCGCCTCTCTTCGGCAACGGTATGCCCTCGTACAGCCCCAGGAGCAAACTGTCACCACGTAGATGCAGCTGCTGAGCCTGATGAGGCGTCGGCTCATCTTCGTACGTGATTGCGACATTGTCGAGATGCTCGATATATCGTTTTGGCATTTCATCTATTGCGCGGGAAATAAGCTGCGAGAACAGCTCATCTTCAATATTCATACTGGCGTGTATCCCGATATAAGCTTAACCATACTCGGACCAGTATAGACGATGCGTGTTAAAATATAGATATGAAAAGATGGATAATCATAGGATCTTCAATACTCGTCATAATAGTTGCTGTCGTTTTGCTAGCCTACAATAGCAACAAACAACAAGCAGCTCAGCAGAACAATGCTCAGGAAAAGAACGTTACAACAAGCGATAAAAGTGCTGTTCGAGACGAATCTACAGTCAACACAGACACGCAACCAGCTGATCAACAGCCTGTCAACGGTGCATACACTTCATATAGTGAAGAAGCTTTCGCAAACGCAAACGGTACAAGAGTGCTCTTCTTTCACGCACCTTGGTGCCCACAATGCCGCGCTATTGACAAGGGATTCCAAAATAATCCCACTCCAGCTGGCTTCACGGTATTGAAAACTGACTACGACTCCAACCAAGCCCTTAGAGAAAAATATGGTGTCACACTTCAGACAACATTTGTTGTTGTCGATGACAACGGCCAGCTCGTCAAAAAGTACGTAGCATACGACGACCCTTCGTACGAGTCGGTAAAAACGAACTTGCTGGACACCCTCTAAGTGGCCCTGATATTCGTATCATATCTTGCCGGTGTGTTAACGGTACTCGCGCCATGCACACTGCCAATACTGCCGCTCATCATCGGCGGTAGCGTAGCAGAAAAAGGTACGCAACGACGCAAGACACTACAGCGTGCCTTGCTTATAGTTGGGAGCCTAGCTCTCTCAGTATTCATATTTACCCTGCTGCTCAAAGCTACGACTTCACTACTCGGCGTTCCTCAGATAGTCTGGAAACTCATAGCGGGAGGGATAGTATTGCTACTAGGTATTCACTATCTTTTCCCTGGCATATGGCTAAAGATCTCTATGATATTTGGATTTCAGGCTTCAACGAACAAACAGTTGACGAGTGCAGGTCATAAGCCCGGAACTCTAGGGGCTGTGCTGACCGGTGCCGCGCTGGGGCCGGTCTTCTCTAGCTGTAGCCCAACCTATGCACTGATCATCGCAACAGTGCTACCGGCATCATTTGCAACAGGTATCGTGTACCTCACAGCCTACGTAGCCGGTATGGCGACCTTACTGCTGGTAGTTGCATACTACGGATCACGGTTTGTTCACAAGCTCGGATGGGCTTTGGATGAGAAAGGCACTTTCCGAAGAGTGATCGGTGTATTGTTTGTACTGATCGGCGTCGCAGTGATCACCGGTTTCGACAAATTTATAGAAACCAGCCTTCTCGAAGCTGGTTTCTATGACGGCACTAGTGGCCTAGAGACATACTTTAGTCGGTAGACTTTTCAAGACCTATCGATAGGTCACTCCCTTCGACTTTCACTTCAGCATGATACGTCATGGCGCTACCTTCGGTTCCGATTGTATTTGCTAACGTTTCCTCCTCTATAGTCTCAGAGTGTGCATTGATAGCGCTCATAACATCCTCATCGTCAGAATGGAGTGCTAGACGTATCCTATCATCAACCTGCAGACCGGCTGATTTGCGCGCTATCTGTACGTGCCGAACGATCTCGCGCATCAGCCCTTCACGCCGTAATTCAGGAGTTACCTCCATGTCTAGCGCGAGCTCGCTGCCCACATTAACCATCTTCACATTCAACTCTTCGCACAATATGTCATCGAAGCTCATAGTCTCTCCTGAGCTTGGTATCGTAATACCTGCGAGTGGCTGTCGCACTTTCAGGCCGCTCTTCGCACGCACACTCAGTCCTTCATTTACGTACTCTCTCAGAGTCTTCATCTCGTCGAGAACATTCTGGTCTACGCTATGATTCGTCGGCCAATCGAGAAGATGGACGCTCTCTTCGCCACCGCCAAGATTATGGTATAGCTCCTCCGCCAGAAACGGAGTAAATGGTGCTAAGAGCATAGATAGCTTGAGTAATACATAATGGAGTGTACGGTACGCCTCCTGTTTATCACCATCGTCTTCCGACTTCCAGAAACGCCTTCTGGAACGCCTAACGTACCAGTTACTTGCGTCTTCTATCATTGGCAATATGTCGCTCATAGCATCAGGGATATTGTACTCATCCATGTGTTTTGTGATATGCGCATTTAGCTGATGGACCCGACTAATGATCCACTTATCCAGAGGGTTTTTTACGTCTTCGGGGCTGGTAGTAAATGGCTTTTTTGCATCAAATTCCCAGCCATCTACTTCTGCGTACATAGTAAAGAAGTCATACATATTCCAGATCATTGATAGCTTGCGCGCAACATCTCCGACATCTTTATCCTGTAGACTGAAATCCTCACCGTTAAGGACTGGACTAGAAAGTAGCAAAAATCTCAGCGAGTCAGCGGAAAACTTATCCATCAGCTCATTTGGATCTGTATAGTTACCGTAATTTTTACTCATCTTACGGCCATCATTGCCAGCGAGCGTACCCGTCGTAATCACGTTCTTAAACGAAAATGTGTCAAAGAGCGCTTCACTGACCGCATGCATGTAGTAAAACCAAGCTCGAGTCTGCCCGATGTACTCTACTATGAAGTCGCCCGGGAAATTCGCCTCGAATTTCTCTTTGTTCTCGAATGGGTAATGGAACTGGGCAAACGGCATGCTACCTGCCTCGAACCAGCTATCCATAACTTTATCGATCCGTGTATATTCCTCGCCATCTATCTCAAACTTAACATCATCAATCCATGGCCGATGGTAGTCATCTAATTCTACACCGCTCAGTTCCTTGAGTTCCGCGTAGCTGCCGACAACTCTAACTTTCCCGCTCTCAGACTTCCATACCGGCATCGCCGTCGCCCAAAATCTATCACGTGATATGTTCCAGTCTGGTGCTTGCTCAATCGTTTTTGCGAAACGGCCATGCTTTAGGTGCTTCGGGAACCAGTTGATCGGTTCGTTGTTCTGCAGCATAGCATTTCGCTGCCTCTCTATATCCATGAACCAGCTTGGATGCGCCCTGTACATTAGCTTTGTACCGCACCGATGACAATGTGGATACGGGTGACGTATGTAATCGATCTTCCAGACGACACCTCGTTCCTTTAGATCCTTAGCAATCTGCTTATTCGTCTCCCAGACGTTCTTGCCCTCCCA
This sequence comes from uncultured Candidatus Saccharibacteria bacterium, assembly GCA_937919305.1. Taxonomy (GTDB): domain Bacteria; phylum Patescibacteriota; class Saccharimonadia; order Saccharimonadales; family Saccharimonadaceae; genus CALFQW01. Next base: position 12,681 of record CALFQW010000140.1, on the reverse strand, counting down.
GTCACCTTCAGTAAAGAAGCCGTTCTGATCGATAGTATGAACGCTCGGAAAGCCTTCTTTCTTTGAAAGCTCGAAATCTTCTTCACCGTAAGTCGGTGCGAGATGGACAAGGCCTGTACCAGCTTCCGTCTCGACATAGTCTGCGTGCCAGACTTTGTGGGCATTTTCTCCACGATCCTCAAACAATGGCTGGTAACTTGCTCCTACTAGCTCCGTGCCCTTGAATACTCTGTTGATTTCGTATTCAAGCGGTTGGTGTTTCTCGTCTGTGAAGACTTTTTCTACAAGATCTTTTGCGACGATATACGTATCGCCACCCAAGGCAACTTCAGCGTAGTCGACATCTTTATTGACTGCGACGGCAGTATTGGCCGGCAGTGTCCAAGGGGTTGTTGTCCATGCAAGCAAATAAGCGCCACTCTCGATTTTGAACTTCACGTACACACTCGGATCCGTCACATCCTGATATGCACCGGCATCCATAGTGACCTCAGCCTTCGACAGAGGTGTCCCGTCGAGCGTACAGTACATCAATACTTTTTCGCCTTCGTATATCTTTCCCTTCTCGTATAACTCTTTAAAGGCCCACCAAATAGACTCCATGTAGTCCCTGTCCATCGTTTTATATGCGCCCTGGAAATCTACCCAACGTCCCACTCGATCAACGACGTCTTCCCACTCGCCGCTGGTTTGGACCATGTTTTCCCTAGTCGCGTTGATGTATTTCTCGAGGCCGTATTCAAGCACCTCTTGGCGACTATGTATACCTAGCTTTTTCTCGGTGAATCGTTCGGCAGGCAGGCCATGACAGTCCCAGCCCCAAACACGCTCAACTCGCTTGCCTTGCATTGTCTGATATCGAGGCACTGCGTCCTTCACGATACTGCTCAAGAGAGTCCCGTGGTGTGGCACACCTGATATAAATGGTGGCCCGTCATAAAATACATACGAATTATCTGATGGTCGGTTCTCAACCGATTTTTCGAATACTTTTGCGTCTTTCCAGCGTTTTACCCAATCTTTTTCATACTCTAGCGCTCTTCTTCGTGTACCGTGTTTAAACTTCATGAAACATCTCCTCTCTGTCGCTTGAATTCCTCCTGTACGACTGTATCGATAGCAGTATAACCACCGTCGATATTAATGATGCTGCCGCTAACAAACGTTGATTTAGGGCCGATGAGGTACTCGATCAGATCTACTATTTCTTGAGGGGTTGCATTGCGCCCGAGTGGTGTTTTGGCGTGGGCTAGATCATCAATGCCAGCATCTTCTCCCATATCAGTATCGACCCAACCAGGCGCGACGGCGTTAACTCGTATATTCCTCTCACCTAGAGCTGCAGCCATACTTTTTGTGATATTTGCGAGCGAGGCCTTGCTAGCCGCGTAACCTATATCGCCGTGTCCTGCAAAGTAAGCATCTCCACTAGTGACACTGACGACAGATGACTTCCCGTCTATCAAATTAGCTTGAAGTTTTGCGACGATCGCAAGCGGCATTGTTGCATTAACGAGCTGTGAACGGTTAAATCTTTCAAGATCAAAGCTATCAAGCGGATTATCTGCGAACTCACCAGCATTATTCACAATAGCGAGCAGCTCTCTACTACCAACTAGGTCAACGATTACATTTAGAGCATCATTGTCGGCGAGATCTTTGTGGATGAATTCGAAATTTGTATGCTCATACTTATCTAACTCTTTGTCGACACCTATAACAAAGTGTCCTGTTTCGAGGAAGTAGTTCTTTAGCGCATGACCAATGCCATTTGTAGTACCTGTAATAAACAAGATTGGCTGGCTCATTGTTATCTCCAAATAAAAATCTCCTTATCCACTGGAATCCGGGAGACTTCTCGGACGGTACCATCCAGTTTCTAAGAAGGGATTCTTAGCACTTTATTGATTGCTGTGTCGCCGCATTCGCGTGGGTTCTAATGAGATTGCTCCGTTCTTCCCAAGACTCATAGTTGATAGCTACTCAAGCGTCTCTCAATACTATAGTCCAATGGATAATATCACTCAAGAGTCTGTTTGATCAGCTCTTCATTCGGACGTCTGCATTTAGGTGCTAAATCAGTTCACTGTAACCGAATTGCTTGTGGTACCTTTGGAGTAACATAAGAAGCGTCTCCGGTGAATAACCAACATAATTCGTACTGATAGCGGGTATTGGCCCTTTTTTATTATTTTTGGCATCTTTTATATCAAAAGTTATCATCTTTAATTTTCCGCCATTTAATTCAGTGATCTGTATATGATCTATCTCGCTCCACGGTATCAACTGGTCCTTTTCACCATAATTGTAAGAAGATATTTTCACACCACTACTATCGAGTGTGACACTGCCTTTACCTGTAATTGCCACGTAGATCAACCAAATCATCACTGCTCCGAAAAACGGAATGCCTATACCAACGATCCAACTCTTAGTCATAGCAATAACGCAAACAATCACCATCAAAGCCGCAGCGCCAATACCAAATAAATGCTCTCCGACACTGTGTCGTAGAACTATTCGCTCAAACCCTTGATCGTTCATTCAGAATTATTTACTCGGTGGTGTAGGTATGAATAAGCTGGTTTTTTTCTTGTACTCTTTCCAGCCAGGTTTTTTTGATAGAGCTTTTTCAGCAAGTGGCACTCCGCTGATGAATAACAAAAGATACGTGATTATTAATGGCGTCGCAATTGCAACCCAGCCATACGGCGTATCAAGCGCAATGATGAATACTCCCCACCACATCGTTGCTTCACCAAAATAATTCGGGTGACGGGTATATCGCCAAAGCCCTTTTGACATGAGCTTTCCCTTGTTTTTTGGGTTTCTTACAAACTGGCGTAACTGCCAATCACCTACGCTCTCGAATATAAATCCTACAATCCACACTATGACGCCCACGGCTGACCACACTCCGAGTCCTTGTTCAGGTGAGAACATAATGTGTATGACGCCTATCGATACGAGGGTAGCTAGAGCCGCTTGTAACACAAATATACGAAAGTATGAATTGATCGCTACGCTCCCCTTCCACTCATTGCGTATCTCAACGTAACGCTTGTCCTCTGGATGAGAAGATATTCGTTGCAGTATCATCACCGTAAGTCTTGTACCCCATACACCCACGAGTGCCAACACCAGCAACTGTATCGTAAGCCCCTCCGTAAACTCATTATCTCCTATGACGAAAGCGGCTAGTGCGGCGACGATAAATGCACTCCCCCAACCTGCGTCGATCAAGTCCATTCTCTTTATGAGCCTCGATACTAAAAAGACGACCGTCATAAATAGCAAAACGGCGACGCCCACATACAGCATAGGCCCTAACACGTTATATATACGCTGCTCAAAAAACATCACTGATAATGTGAGTGACAAATACAAGCCTGTAGCAACTATCGCGATCGCTGCGTGATTTGGGATTTTCATAGTCTTAGCCAAAGAGCCCATCTCCATATTTTACTAAAATTGCCGCTACAGACCCGAAAACAATCACAGCAAGCGCAAATTTGTCGTAGTCTTTTTCAATGAACAATTCCATCCTTTTTTGTAATGATTTTGATAAATAGAGATTTTTCTCTCGGATGTTATATCGTGTTATCGAGAACCATACGAGTGTCGTTGTTAACGTTACTAGCAGGCACCATGGGCATAGTGCTTGGATGATAAAAAAGCTAACGTAAAAAAGATACCAGGCAAATACAAAGCCCAGACTGTAGCCTATTTGCGCGGCGAACATAAACAATCGAGGAAATGCTATCCCTGCTAAGCCAGCTATTGCAACCGTGATAACTACGGGTTCCGCCATCAATCCTATAAATGGATTTGGAAAGCCAAATGTCTCAGATGTTGGATGTTTTGCGACAGTCGCACAGTTCAGCACTACGTTGACACTACATGCCAGATTTGCATCAGGATTTTTTGCAAGTTGTAGCGTCTCGATAGAGAGGACAAATGACGCCAAGAGGCTGAGAAGAGCGCCAACGAGCATACTCGTAAAAATCCACCTATTGTCTCGCAGCTTTTTATCTTTGTGAGTGAAAAAAGCCTTGATGCTACGCATAATAACTCACTTCTGAAATAGTTGGCAGCGGCAAACCGCGCCACATATTCTGCAAGACACCTCCGTCATCAAGCGCTATCACAGTAGGATACTCAACTATATCGTAAGTCGTGCACAACCCTACACCCTCCTTGGTCTCGGGCTCAAGAGTCTCTAGTTCATGTCCGGTTTGACGCTTGTAGTCATCAATAAAAGTGATGACAGCCCTTGCATGGTCGCTCTCACTTTTGTATACAACTACTGTTCTCATGAGAATATTGTACCATTTGCGTAATGAAAAGCGACGAATGAATCTTCGCCGCATTTTCATTCCAGCCTAACTATTAACTACTATGAGCAGCCGGTTGTAGATCCGCAACTCGTACATACATAGCAGCTACCCGCTCGTTGCGTTACGTTACCGCAGCTACTGCATAGTGGCGCAGAGTCATCCGCGATGCTAACCTGAGTATTCGCACTAGACTGAGCCGGTTCACTGATCGTTGTTGACGAAGTTGATCCTTCGGTTTCGTCTCGCACACTCGGTTCAACATCGAGTAGACTCGACTGCTGAGCCGATAATTCAGCTTCGAGGTCTTCGAGACTAGCTAAACCAAGCTCAAGACGATCGTCTATACTCAAGTACTCAAGTGCAAGTCGTCGGAATATATAGTCGACGATGCTGGTCGCAGTTTTGATCTCAGGGTCATCCGTCGCACCAAACGGAGCAAAGTTTGTACTGCTCATACCACGCACATAAGCCTTTAGCGGAACACCATACTGCAGTCCATAGCTGATAGAGCGTCCAAACGCATCCATCAAGCCAGCTAGTGTAGAGCCCATCTTGGCGACTGTGATAAATATCTCGCCAGGCTGACCATCCTCAAACTCGCCAACTGTTACGTAGCCCTTGAGGTCACTCACTTTGAACTCAATCGTTTTACTCGTACGGACTCTAGGCATCTCGCGTCTTTGACCTGTCTGAAGAGTCTTCTGCTCCGGCTGTTTAGTCGGTGACTCTTTATCGTTATCTTGATCCTTGCTACTGAGCGGCTGACCGACTTTAGACCCATCACGATATATTGCAACAGCCTTGAGACCTAGCTTCCAGCTATCCATATGTAGTTGCTCGACATCTTCTACTGACACTTCTCTCGGCATGTTTACTGTTTTGCTGATAGCACCCGATATAAACGGCTGTACTGCGCCCATCATCGTAACGTGCCCCATATAGTGTATAGCGTTATCGCCGACAGCACAGGCGAAGACATCATAGTCAGATTTCTTTAGCTCTGGCGCGCCAATTATGGTACCGTTTTCGTGGATATAGGTAACGATAGCCTCAGTATCAGCCCGAGAATAGCCTAGTGTCTTTAGTGCACGAGGAATAGTCTGGTTCACGATGACCATACTTCCGCCACCAACGAGCGTCTTAAATTTAGTGAGGCTAAAGTCCGGCTCCACACCAGTTGTGTCGCAGTCCATCATGAAACCAATGGTCCCAGTCGGAGCAAGAACAGTTGCCTGAGAGTTACGTACACCATATTTTTTACCGAGAGCTACGGCATCATCCCACACCTCTGCCGCGGCACTGAGTAAATCTTCTGAGACCAAGCTAGCGTCTATATCATCAACGGCCTTTCGGTGCTTTCTGAGCACAGCATTCATACCTTCTGCATCTTTTTTGTAGCCGGCAAACGTTCCAACTCGTTTTGCGATACGACCACTCGTGGCATAGGCATGGCCAGTCATTATAGCGGTTACACTTGCCGCAAAAGCACGTCCTTCCTCGCTGTCATAAGGTAGTCCCTTTGCCATCAGTGTTGCGCCTAGATTCGCATACCCCATCCCCAACTCACGATACGCACGAGCGTTTTTATCGATACTCTCGGTTGGATATTCGCTATAACCAACGAGAATCTCTTGAGCAACAAAAACTGTTTCCACGGTGTGTTTGTATGCTTCTATATCGAAAGTGCCATCCTGACGCAAAAACTTCAACAAGTTAAGGCTCGCTAGATTGCATGCACTATTGTCGAGGTGCATGTACTCGGAGCAAGGATTTGATCCGTTGATACGCCCGGCCTTTGGTGTGGTATGCCAATCGTTAATAGTCGTGTCAAACTGCATCCCAGGATCGGCAGACTCCCAAGCAGCTTCCGCTACTTGCCGAAAGAGCTCCTTGGCTTTCATTGTCTTATATGCTTTGCGGTCCTTTACGCCAACGAGATCCCAGTCTTCGTCACGCTCAACTGCCCTCATGAAGTCGTCAGTGACACGTACAGAGTTGTTAGCATTTTGGTATTGTATCGATACCATATCTTTCCCGTTGAGACCCATATCGAAGCCTGACTCCGCTAACACGAAGGCTTTTCGCTCTTCACGAGCCTTACACCAGATAAATTCTTCGATATCGGGATGATCAATGTTGAGAATAACCATCTTTGCGGCACGGCGTGTTTTACCACCACTACTGATAGTTCCCGCGCTTGCATCTGCACCACGCATAAAGCTCACAGGACCACTAGCTGCACCGCCTGAACCACTCAACTTCTCAACACTACTACGAATCGCAGATACATTGAGACCAGCCCCTGATCCACCCTTAAATATCATGCCTTCTTCTCGGTACCAGTTCAAAATACTCGGCAATGTGTCATCCACTTTCAGGATAAAGCAGGCGCTCGCTTGCTGTGATCGGTCAGGTGTACCTATGTTGAACCATACTGGGCTGTTGAATGCGGCCTTCTGTGTAGCAAGGATATACTTTAGCTCAGCGTTGAATGTATCAGCTTCTGCTTCGTCAATAAAATAACCGTTATCATATCCGTGCCGCGTAATAGTATCGACAACACGATCTATGAGATCACGTAATCCTTGTTCGCGCTGCGGCGTGCCTGGTGATCCATAGAAGTACTTCTGGGCAACAATATTGATTGCGTTTTGAGACCAAAATTCAGGGAACTCAACGTCTTGTTGTTCAAAAACCACATCACCGGATGCTGGATTGACTATCTTTGACTCTCTCTTAACCCAGTTGAGCTGCTCATACGGATGAACACCTTCTTCTGTAAAATACCGCGCCATAGAAAGCGCAGACACTAGCTGTGCCATATTACCCCTCCATATGCCGATCCCCCGATCAGCATCATTTATTGTTTTTTTTAATTTATATGTTTGTTTCACGTTGCACTCTCACTGCAACATGTCACACCGGCTCTGCTCTACACTTATGAAGTTTGGCGCAGCTGCTTGAGTGTTTCTTCGAACTCGTTGAGCGATCTGAACTCACGATATACACTCGCAAAGCGCACGTATGCCACTTCGTTCCGCTTGGCAAGCTCTGCCATGACAAGATCACCCACCACTCGTGAAGGTATCTCACTAACACCCTCCGAATATAATGCATCTTCGACATGAGACACCATCTGCTCGATCTCTAGGTCAGTATTGAAGAACTTACCGACCGAACGATGAATTGCTGCAAACAACTTTTTGCGATCATACAGCTCACGCTCACCATCCTTTTTGACTATCGCCAGGTTTGGCCGCTCTATACGCTCGTACGTTGTATATCGATGCTTACAGCCCAGACACTCTCTGCGTCGTCGTATAGCATCGCCGTCATTGGCGTCGCGTGACTCCACTACTTTTGCATCTTCAAAGCTACATTTTGGACATCTCATATTCGCCCTACTCCTAGTGTTAACAGCACCCTACACTCCCAAATGCGTGTAGCTAATGCTTACTATAATCTCTACATATGGTGTATTGCAAGTGTATTTTGTGCAACATATAGTGCTATTGCTATGAAACTTACGCTACAACTGTGGACATTAGTATATCCTACCCTAAGTATAAAAACACGACTATTTGACTATTTTATATTTAGACTTTATAATATATAAAATGCACACACTATTTGTGGTGTATGTACAGCTTCTAACCCAGAAGCTGATGAGACAGAGAGGAAACTGGAACTTGAACGACGGCAGTGGTGATTGGAAAGTGTGGATCTTCATCTTCTGCGTGGGACTGGTGGCGCTAGGGATCATGTATCTGAGTGAGAAGAAGCCTCGCGACCCTTCCCTTCGCGAGGACAATAACGACGAGTCGTAACCGCTCACGCGCTGCAACTCCTTGCCTTTGGGCAAATGCGATTGACGGTATACTCTCTGTCTCTCGCAACCAGAGCCTTCAAACGAGTAGCTTTGAAGTATCTGGTTACGAGAGCCTTATATAGCAAAACCACCCTCTCTGAATGATTGGGTGGTTTTTGAGATACTATTTGGCTAAAAACTAGTCGTCTTTTTTCTTGCGACGTCTCAAGAAAGCGGGTGTATCCGACTCATCATCATCGACAGTTTGCCAGATGCTAGAGCTGCCTTCATCATCTGACACAAACGGACTCTTCGGTGCAGCATCGACATCCATATCTATGGAGTCAACGCTCTTTTCTACGTCTTCATCGCGGCCCTTAGCAGATTCTATGTCATGTACGGATGGCTCATCTTGCTTCTCCGCATCAGCGTTATCATCGTGTAGCCCAGTTACAGGTGAAGTAGCCCCAGAGATTCCGCTCGCGAGCACTTGCGCTTGCTCATGGAAATACTGACTATCAAATCCAGTAGCGATAACGGTGATGATCAGATCATCCTCCATCTCAGGCTTGAGTGTTGCACCAAAGATGATGTTCGCATCAGGCGCAACAGCGCTCGTGATGATCTCCGCAGCCTCCTGGATCTCACTCATACTCATGTCATAACCACCAGTAACGTTGAAGAGGACTCCTTTTGCGCCATCGATAGATACTTCAATGAGAGGTGACTCGATAGCTTGCTGAGCGGCTTGTGCGGCACGATTGTCGCCACTCGCTCGACCTATTCCCATCAGTGCAGATCCAGCGTTACTCATGATCGCTTTCACGTCTGCGAAGTCGAGGTTGATCAAGCCATGTTCTGTTATAAGCTCAGATATGCCCTGTACACCTTGACGCAATACGTCGTCAGCGATCTTAAATGTTTCGAGAAGCGGTGTTCGTCGATCAATAGTCTGGAGAAGTCGATCATTCGGTATAGTGATCAGCGTGTCGACTTGTTTGCCGAGATGCGCTACCGCCCACTCAGCATTTGTACGACGTTTTTCACCTTCGAAGCTAAATGGTTTTGTCGCAACACCAACTACAAGTATGTTCATTTCTCGAGCTATTCGTGCAACAACATGCCCGGCTCCGCTACCCGTTCCGCCGCCGGCTCCGATAGTTACAAACACCATATCAGCACCTTCTAGCGCTTGCTTGATGTCATCTTCTGATTCTTCGGCGGCAGCCTGCCCTACAGTTGGGTCGGCGCCAGCACCTAGTCCTCTAGTCGCTTCCTTGCCGATATGGAGTTTGATATCTGCCTTGGAATTGTGAAGCGCCTGAGCATCTGTATTGACAGCGATAAACTGTACACCAGCAAGACCTGCGTCCTTCATGCGATTGACAGCTGAGCCTCCAGCACCACCAACGCCAACTACCTTGATAGTTGCGAATGTCTGGATATCTGCTGGCTTAACTTCTGGCATTAACTTTCTCCACTTTGTTCACATTTAGTATACACGTGTTTTGAGCATGAACAAATAATTATTGTTGCGAACGGATTGAAGCAAAGCCGTCGCGGCTTTAGGAGCGTAGCTTTCCGATCACCCCTGTTATTTTTGATCCAATAGTTTGTACGATCGAACCAGCTTGTGTGTTATTGGATGAATGCTGTCTTTGCATCGGTGCTGTTTCGGACAGCATGTCTGCACTCATAAGTCCTACTGCAGCAGCAAAGGCAGGTGTCTCAACTTGATCAACAAGTCCACCAAATCCTGCAGGCCGGCCGATTCGTGCACTGAGCTGCAGCGCCTGTTTTGCATATTCATCGATACCCGGGAGCAGCGCTCCAGCTCCAGTAACAACTACGCCTCCCGGTAGTTTTGCGGCCCTTCCGATACTTTGTAGCTCTTTCTGCACGAGCTCAAATATCTCTTCCAGCCGTGCATCAACGATCATGTCAATCTCTTCCACATCAAATTCATGGGTTTTCTTGGCGATCTTTACGACGGCTTTTTTACTCGAGTTCTTGTGTGCGGTTGGGACCGCTACCGCGTGGTCAACTTTAACTTTTTCGGCTACATCGAGATCAGTTTTCAGTCCTATAGCGAGATCGTTCGTGATATTCACACTTCCGACCGGCAATACCGCTACATGCTGTAGGTCACCTTCTTCAAAAACAACGATATTCGTTGTTGAGCCACCAAGATCGATGACTAGAACACCGTTTTCTATCTGCTGTTCGCTCACTACCGCCTTAGCAGAGGCGAGTCCGGCAAGCATCTGATGATTTATCTTGGTCTCGGTCATTTCACAAGCTTTAGCAATGTTTTTGAGGTGTGGACTGAGAGCGGTGATGACGTGTGCATCTACTTCAAGGCGAACACCCGTCATACCTATCGGATCTTTGATGTTCTCTTGACCATCGAGCTGATATGCTCGAGGTGTTACTTCTAGTATCTCTCGATTTGCAGGCAACTGAACGACTGTTGCAGCTTCTTCAACTCTGTCGAGATCACCCTCGCTGATTTCATGACCAACCGCGATAACACCGCGACTGCTCATACCAACAACATGGGAGCCATTCACGCTCACTGTTGCTGAAGTGATCTGATGACCGCTCATGCGCTCAACCGACTCTAGAGCTTTATCAATAGCTTGCGCAGTACTCACCAGATTTACGATAGTTCCTTTACGCATTCCTGTATTTGGCTCGATACCAACACCTATGATGTTCGGCTTGGTCCCTTCACCTTCTAGATGAGCAACAACAGCCCTAACGTTGGTTGTACCAATATCGAGTCCGACGGCATATCTGGAGCTTTCCTGCATGCCTAGTAGTATACCGCTAATGCCGTTTTTTGAGTAGTTTTTATGCTCGCTCGCCGACAAGATCTGAAAAATCTTGTGCATCAAATGACTGGTGATAATCGTATTCGGAAGTCGGAACATCAAATGGCAGCTTTTGAAAACCACCTCTATCTAATGCCATATGATAAGCTCGTCGAAGCTCATCAACTTCACCTATGCACTCAAATGGCTTCATGACGCCGTCTACTCCTAGCAAACCTTTAAATGTCTCACTTAGTGACTCATCTTCAAATAGATCGTGACCGAATACCTGAGCTAACTCGTCCCTGGAGACAAAAGGCGCAAATAAGAGATATGAGTTCGCACACTTCGGACACGATGCGCACCAAGTAAGCTGCTTATTGTCATGAGACTGAGCGTAGTTTGCTCGATTGCATGAGCTAAAATCCATCGAAAAGTCTTTCCAGGCATGATCGACGAACATCTCCGCGATGTGTAGCTCAGAATAATGACGAAGAGGTGAACCGAACCGTATAGATGAAGATGTATATCGCGATACATACTCTGCAAACAGCTGCTCTGATGGCCATGTTTTTGACCATTGGTGAGTAACAGGTAAATCGTCAAGGAACGCATGTGGCTCTTCACCTTCATGACCGATTGCGGTCAGTACCGTTGATTTATTCAAGAGTACTGCCTGCACGAGAGCATATGCACCGACTATGAATGTCACTGGTACGTGGCCGTTATATGCTCCATTTGCTGCTGCATCTTTGAGAGCACTGACGTCCACATGTCGTTTTGCAATGTGCATATCACCAGAGAGTCTGCTGATAACCGAAGGAGCCGCGTCAGTACTGGAGATGTACAGTGTGCCATATGCTGTGCCGTTTTTCTCTAGCAGACGGGCGAGGAGCAACGAATCTTTGCCGCCACTTTGCATCGCCAAGACGCCTCTTCCCTCGTAGTTATACTTCATGCTCTGATCATCGATATCCGCCTCAAAAAACGCGAGATCTTCCCTCTTCAAGTTATTCTCAAACGCAAATTGACTGAGGCCTTCTTGATACACGTTGTTTAAAAACTCCGCCTGCCACTTATCGAGGTGATAGTGAGGTATCTTGATCCGTCGACTCGGCCAAGCCTTATAGTATGAGACGCCAGCCACTATGAACGCCAGAAACAATACACTATCTAGTGCACGCTCATCGTATCCTTCATTGATATCATTAAAGATTACAGACTCTGTAAATCTTTCTCCAGATGTAAAGCTGTAGTGAAATATTGCCTGTCGCTTCTCAGCAACGAACTCATAGCTCTCAAATACAAACACACGATCGCTCATGCCTGCACCGCCTTCTTGAATTGGTCTCCACGATCAGTAAAGTTCATAAACATATCAAAACTAGCACATCCGGGGCTCAGCAAGATCGCATCACCCTCATCAGCAACCTCTCGAGCGCGTGCGACTATATCCGTCATCGTTGAAGCATCGAGCTCTTCTAAGTTATCTATACCTTCGTCACGTAAAAGGCTCGTTAGCTTATGCTGTATTTGCCCTATTACCAGAATTTTCTTAATTTGCGCCGACTTACGGATAACTGATCTCAGTGTAGAAAAATCAGCACCTCTGTCCATACCGCCGATAATTAAGACTACTGGTTGTAGCATGGCTCTTATGGCTGCAACCGTTGCAGATGGTGCAGACGAATAACTATCGTTATAGTAGTCAACTCCATCGACC
>CALFQW010000139.1 GCA_937919305.1 uncultured Candidatus Saccharibacteria bacterium | reverse complement strand
ATTTGCGCTCTTCACCAAACGATGGGCGCGGTATCGCCAGACAGCTGCAATATGCGGCACAATTCTCACTACCCTCAGCTTCCTACTCTCCTCGTTCAGCACTCAAACCTGGCACTTGATTGCCACTCAAGGAGTTCTCGCAGCTCTTGGGTGTGCTTTGATATACAGTCCAACAACACTTTCTCTCGGCGAATGGTTCACGAATAGCAATCGGGCCGTGGCTTACGGTGTCGTTCTGAGCTGCAAGAACATCGTCGGATCTTGCTGTCCCTTCCTCGTCCGAAGTATGCTCGACGCATATGGCTTCCGGACAACGATGAGGATCTGGGCCGCTATCGTTGCAGGAACCAGCTTCCTAGCCATTTTCTTGATCCCAGCTCATCCTTCTTCCCTCTCGACCACCTCTCCTCGTGCGAGGAGAATACCCTGGAACTTCCTCCGCCATCGTACGATCTACATCTACAGCATAGCCAGACCAAGCTCCATTAGCGCTGGTAGTTATAGTGTGAGCTGTGAAACTCTCTGAACCATTATTTTCATACCACGCGATTTTATCATCGTCAGATGAAGCTGAAAGCAAATCCATATCACCATCACTATCTACATCTGCCGCAAAGACAGAACGAGCATTATTAGCGCTAGTGGAAATATCTGCTGCGGCAAACGAAGGCTCAAACGCTGTGGAAGTGGTGTTTTCGTACCAGGCAATAGCATTATCATTCGCAGATGCTGAAACGAGATCTATATCTCCATCATTATCTAGATCCGCTGCAAAAACAGATCTTGCACCATCCGCAGATGTTGCAACATCGCTTGCAGACCAAGATGGATCCGCAGCACCATCATTAATATATATTGCAATGGCATCATCAAGGTCAGAAGTAGATACAATATCCATATCGCCATCTTTATCCATATCAGCTACAAATACAGAAGTTGCACCATCAGCACTGGTAGCTATATCCACTGCAGACCAGGATGGGTTCGCAGCTCCATCGTTTTCATACCAAGCGATGGCATCATCATCTTGTGATGCAGAAACAATATCCATATCGCCATCATTATCCATGTCTGCTGCAAAAACAGAAAAAGCATAATCAGCGCTGGTGGCCCTATAAGAAGCGGAAACAATGTCCGCTGCTGTCCAGGA
>CALFQW010000138.1 GCA_937919305.1 uncultured Candidatus Saccharibacteria bacterium | reverse complement strand
ATACTCGATTACCCGATATGGCTGGCCTTCAACCTGTATGATGGTTCCTTTTTTGAGGTCAGTTGGCTGATACATATTGCATTGCTCCCTGCGGTTAGTGATTGAATAAGAAGTTGATGCGACGCAGCACGCTGCGCCGGAAAACATCTTAGCCTTGAGCAACAAAAGGCATCAAAGCAAGGTGTCGTGCACGCTTGATAGCCACTGCTAGCTGTCGCTGTTGACGGCTGTTCAAACCTGTTTTTGCGCTTGGCTCTATCTGTCCATAGATGTTTACGAAGCGCTGCAGTGTTTTGACATCTTTGTAGTCAAAATACGCGGGTATATCTTTCTTAAATCGTCTTGCCATATCAGTAATGTCTCCTCTATTAGAATGGGATCTCTGAGAGATCTATTGGCACGTCATCAGCAGCATTTTGCGTGCTGTTGTTATCAGCTGCCTTGTTAGTATTTGAGCTTCCGCTCGATGCACCACCACCTTGTCCATCACCGACAAAGTTAAAGTCCTCTACGACTACTTCGATCTTGCTGCGCTTTTGGCCGGATTCTTTGTCATCCCAGCTGCGCTGATCCAGACGACCGCTCACGAGTACTGCACGTCCTTTGCCGAGATACTGTGTGATGATCTCGCCGGGCTTACCCCAGGCGACGCAGTCTATGTAGCTCACGGCTTCATTTTGCTGACCATCAGCACCCTTCCATGACCTATTGACCGCAAGACTAAAGTTCGTAACACTCTGACCGCTTGGAGTCGTACGCGACTCTGGATCACGAGTTAGGTTACCCATCAAGATTACTTTGTTAAACCCCTTTGCCATGTCTACTCCTCCTCAGTATTTGTACTATCACTCTTGGCTGCAGTCTCAGCTTTCGCTGCTTCAGCCTTCGGATCGACTTTGACCAACAAATGTCGCAAAACGCTATCTGTGATGTTGAGTGTAGCGTCTACCTTTGCGACAGCCTGAGCCGGTAGCTCACAAACGAGCTGTACATACACTGCGAAACTTTCTTTCGCTATCGTGTATGCAAGCCGCTTCTTGCCCCAGTTGTCTTCTGATACCACCTTTCCATCATTTGCAGTCACGATATCTCGCACTACAGAGAGTGGCCTCTCAAGATCTACTTCTAGATCCGGGTGTATGAGCACAGTAAGCTCGTACTTATTCATAGAACCTCCTTATGGAATCCTGCACCAAGTCAGGATGCTGACACTATGTTTACATCAGCTTGAGTTGATAACAATCGTTATTATACCAGATGATAACAGGGGTGTCCATGATCGAGCGGCATCGTGTTGCTAGGCACTTAGCTTACTCTGAATACCAACAAACTGTAACGACTTTATGAAACCATCAGAACTCATGGCTTCCTCCATCTGCGGCCCCATGACACGCTGGGCGTTCTCTAGCGCCGCACCGTGCTCATCATCCAGAGAAAAGGCACTCAGGCGTCCAGCGACCCACCCGCCATCACTCAACTCAACCACGATCGTACCGGGAGGAAGATCGACACCGTTGAAGTGCATAGCTTGTGGCGTGTAGCGCTACTGAACTACAGGAGGCTGAGTGTCTTCGCTTGGTTGCAAATCATCCATACTCGAGATGAGCACGTCACGAGGCTTCGAGCCACTCGCAGGACCAACTATACCCTGCTCTTCCATCTCTTCGATGATACGAGCCGCACGGCCATAACCGATGCGCAGTCGGCGCTGCAGCAACGATGTTGACGCTTTGCCAGCCTCTGCAACGACACGGACTGCGTCTTTGTACATATCGTCACCACTTCCCGCGTCGTGATCCATAACAATACCACCCTTACCGTTCAGCTGGACAGGCTGCGCGACGACTTCGTCATCGTACTGAGGCGGACGCTGCATACGCAAGTGATCAGTGATCTTCACAACCTCATCATCTGTCACCCATGCTCCCTGGATACGTTTCGGCTTGTTCATCTGTGGCGTGAGCATCAACATGTCTCCCTGTCCTAGTAGCTTTTCTGCCCCTATCTGATCGAGAATGGTGCGACTATCTACCTGTGACGCAACAGTAAAGGCGATACGCGCCGGAACATTTGCCTTTATAAGGCCAGTGATGACATCAACGCTAGGACGCTGCGTCGCAAGGACGAGATGTATACCAACCGCGCGAGCCTTCTGGGCTAGTCGGACTATCAATGCCTCAACATCACGAGCAGCTACCATCATAAGATCTGCAAGCTCATCGATGACGATAACAACATATGGCATCGCTTCTTCAGTGTTCTTTTGGTTAAACGTCTTGATGTCTCGAAGTTTCTGCTCTGCAAGCAAGCTGTAACGTCGCTCCATCTCGTTGACTGCCCACTTGAGAGCGCTGATGCATTTCTCGGGCTCAGTGATGATCGGGGTCAAGAGGTGCGGGATATCCTCGTACGGCGCCATCTCGACTTGTTTTGGGTCGACAAGGATGAGACGCATGTCACTCGGGCTGTTACGGTAGAGTAAGCTCGTCAGCAGAGTGTTGATCATGACAGATTTACCAGATCCGGTCTGTCCAGCAATCAAGAGGTGGGGCATCTTGTTCAGCTCGCCGACGACAGCGTCGCCAGCTATATCTTTACCTATCGCGAAACCAAGTGGCTCGTGAGAGCCCTTCCACTGCTTTGCGTTTAGGATACCGTAAAGACGCACATCAGCGGCTTTGAGGTTCGGCACCTCAATACCAACAGCGCGCTGACCTGGTATGGGAGCCTCTATACGGAGTGCCTGTGCGGCAAGATTCAATGCGATGTTTGTTTCAAGCTGAGTGATGCGGGTTAGCTTGACGCCGCTCGGTGGCTTGAGTGTATACTGAGTGACTTTTGGACCGATGTTTGCACCCTCCATCTCAACACCAATACCGAACTCACCGAGAGTATCCTGGATAGTCTGTGCATTGTGCTTCACATCACCTGCATCCGCAGGTGATTGCTTTTTCTCGAGCAGCTCCAGGCTTGGAGCTTCCCAGTCTGGATCCGTTGTACTGGTAAGTGCCGTATGCTCCTCGGCGCCCTTGTCGACCTGTATGCTGTTGCGCAGACTACTGAGCCGAGTAGACTTCTTGTCGTCCTCAGGGGCCTCGATAGTTGGAACGCCTTGGTTTAACTTGAGCTCACCGATGCTTTTTGTCGGTATGACGTTCGTTGCTGCTGCTTTCTCGGCAACTTTTGCGTTTTGCTGTTCGATGCCGCTATCTTCTCGCTTGAACAAATTCATGAACCAATCAATAACCGATCGAGGTGAAACCGAAAGAACGAATAGGCTTGTAATCATCAGTATGATAACGCTTACTAGTGCACCGACCTGTGCATCAACGATAGTCAAAGCGCCCTGCGCATATAGCCAACCGACGACACCGCCTCCCTCGAGAGCGCGGCTATATGCACTCGGATCGACTTGCATGAGCTGCAAGATCCCGCTCACGAGTACGACGAAGAGTATCGTTGCACCAGTTACGACAGCTGGGATACGGTTGTTTTCTGCCTGAAATATCTGTACAGAGCGGTAGACAAAAAGAAACGGCAATATGAAAACAGCCCAGCCAAGTAGGTTGCGACCGATCTCGTACGTTGCCTGCGGAAAGGCGCCGCCGCTACCGAACATACCAAGGGCGAGTAATAGCGCGAGCACCACTAGTACTACTGCACCAACCTGCGGCCAGAAACCCTCAGGAAGTGAGTGCTGCGGTGACGCAGGCGCTTTTGCTTTAGTCTTACCTTTTCGTGCTGTTCTCTTTTTCTTTTTTGCCATAGCTTATATACCCGATTATAAAGTAGTGTAGCGACTGCTGTCGATACGCGTTTACTTTTTTATTGTAGCATAAATTACTATGAAATGCAAGTGCTTATGTCGATACATTGCTTTAGAAACCATTTTAGTGTATAAATAGTTTGTCTTTGCCCCTCAGAGTAGATAGGTCGCACCATGCGTATCTTGCAATACCGCTTAGTGCGCTACCTGTTGTCCTCGGGTGGTGCGTTGCCGTTTAACATCTTGACGATGCTGGTACTGACACAACTTGGTGCACACTTTCTGGTCGCAAACTTTTGCGCGATGATCGCAGGTAGCCACGTCGCGTTCGTACTGCACAGCGGATTTACCTTTCGACACCATGCGCTGATTCGCACTCGGGGTGAGAGCTACCATAGCTTCATCACTTCGCAGTCGATAGGGTTCTGTATTAACTTTTCCGTCGCGACGATCCTGTATCACCAGACGGAACTGATGGTGGAGAGAACTTTCCTCAGCGAAGATGTTTGGCATTTTGCCTGCTATCTCGCTGCGATGCTGTGTGCGTTCGGGTGGAATTATTTCGCCGCAACCCAGCATGCGTTCAGAACACGTCAACAACGCCAAAGAAAGACAACCCCGACCTAGGAGGCGAAGCCTCGTTCAGTCGGGGTTTTAGCTTTTTATGAGTACGGAACTCTACACTTCACGCATGTGCTTGTTTGTCGGCTCCTGAGCAAACGGTTGATGCTTGAGCTCGGGAATTGTTGGCGCCTGGACAACTGTTGGAGGTTTTTGACCGTTGCCTTGTGATTTGCCATGTGGCTGCTGCGGGCGTCGACGGTGCTGCTGGCGTTGTTGCTGCCCCTGACCACCGTTACTCTGCTGACCGTTGCCACCGCCAGCACTGATCTCGTTGATAACCGGTATAACTATTGGTGTGCGGCGCGTCTGATCATAGAGGATATGGGTCAGTTCATCGCGGAGCTCTTTCTTGAGCTGGTCCATATCAGCCTTACGGCCGCTAAAGCCGCGAGCAACTTTTTGTTTCAAGTACTGTCGAATCAAGTTCATGAGTTCTTCTGAATCGCGTAGATAGATAAAGCCTCTGGAGATAATGTCTGGACTCGTCAGTAAACGTCCAGAACCACGAGCTACAGTGAGCACGACCACAAACATACCTTCGTGGGACATATGTATGCGATCCTTCAGTACAACCTCAGATACCTCTGCCCCACTATCGTCATACATAACACCGCCCACAGGGATACGACCTGTCTTTTTGGCGCTACCGTCATGATAGAACTCGACAACGTCACCGCTATCACAAACAAAGATGTTGTCTTTAGGTATGGCGCATTCTTTCTCTGCGAGTGTCGCGTTATGTACAAGCATATGGAACTCACCATGTATCGGTAGATAATATGTAGGATTGATGGCGTTGATTAGCTTGATGTGATCGTCATAGTATCCATGACCTGAAAGGTGAATTGGACCCACTCCAGTCAAATGGCTTTTACCATTCTGGATTACGTCACTTCCCTCTCGCATCAAGCCATCAACGGTCCGCACGACGTACTTTTCATTGCCAGGAATTGGATTTGAGCTAAATACAATCACATCAGAGTTTTTGACTTTTATATGTTTGTGAGCACCGCTAGCCATGCGGTTAAGCACTGCGTTGAACTCACCCTGAGATCCAGTACACACCAGCAAAACTTTACCATCTGGCAATTTTACGAGATCATCCATCTTCACCACAGTATCTTTTGGCACCTTGATAGTACCCGTACGAAGTGCAAGCTCGACGTTTTGAATCATGCTATATCCTGCGAAAGCTACTTTGCGACCGTGTTTTTGCGCTTCATCCAAGATGAGCTGGATACGGTGAATCTGCGAGCTAAACGTTGAGAGTATGAGTCGATTATTCGGGTATGACTGCATAATCTCACCGAAACTTGCCTGGATATCGAACTCACCATGCGTATGCGTTCCTTCGCTTTCGCAGTTTGTTGATTCATTCATCAGTAAGAGAATACCCTCTTTGCTCGCCACTTCCGTGAGACGCTCTAAATCAAACTTGCGACCGTCAACTGGATTATCCTCAAAACGCCAGTCTCCAGTATTGATAAGATTGCCAACAGGAGTACGTATGATGACAGCTGTTGCATCCGGAATAGAGTGATTTACTCGTACTAGCTCAACATTGAAGCTATCGCCAAGCTGAACGCGCTCATGAGCCTCGGGGTTCATAACATGATACTCGGGAGTGTAGCCGCTGGTCGCCTCTTCCATAGTCTTTTCGATCATGCCGAGTGTGAATTTACTACCGTAAACTGGAGCTGGAATCTTGTGAATGATGTGCCGAAACGCCCCAATGTGATCAAGGTGGCCATGTGTAAATACAAATGCACGAACCTTATCTTTATTTTCTTCAAGATACGTTGTATCGGGTGTAATGTAGTTGATTCCAGGATAGTCGCCACCCGGAAACAAGAAACCACAATCGATAACGATGATGTCTTGGTCATACTCAATGGCCATCATGTTCTTACCGATACCCATCTCGCCAAGTCCACCAATTGGAATCACCCTAAGACTCGGACGATTCGGATTGGCTCGAGTTTTTCTCATATCTGATACGGAGAACTGCTTACCATCGTAACCGTTGTACCGTGATTTATTAACCGGAACGTCTATAACGTGCTGCGATGCGCGTACGTTTACGTTCTCACTCGTTCGGCGCTGTGCGCGAAACACTTCACCGCGCCGGGTGTTGGTGTTATTGAGGACTGTGTTGTCTGATTTTTTCTTTTGTTGTTGTGGCCGTTTTGACACGTCGTCAGATTGCGGCCCAGAGAGTCTTCTTTGACCCATAGTATTAGTTTTTCCTTCCTTGTTTTGTATGAAAACAGTTTATTTAAAAGTCGAATATATTTGAGTTTTGAGGCAAGTTATACAGCTACTTCGCCTCTATCAAGTGCTTACATGATAGCATAACTATCTTATTTGCGCAAGTGAGCACGCATGATTACAATGATGTATATGCTTAAAAAACAACAGGGTGGGTTCACGATCGTAGAGCTTCTTATCGTGATAATGATCATCGGGATCTTAGCAACCCTGATAATCACTACCTTTAGCGGCATTCGTCAAAAAGCCGAAAACACAGCATCTGCATCGAATATGCGCGAATGGGCAAAAGCATTTACAGCGTATGAAGCACAAAGTGGCAAGGTCTTTACGCTACCAAGTAGCGCGGGTGGCACCGGTTACTGCCTTGGTACTGATTTTCCAAATGACAAATGCCGGCTCTTTAACCAATCAGGTTCACAAAGTTACGCAGCATCCACTGCAGATACCGTGTACACACAACTTGCTGATGAAGGTGTGAAAGCACCAAAGGGTTCGAGCAAGCCCGTGAAAGGAACTGTTGGTACGTATCTGCTCGCAATCGGTGACGGTGTTGCACCTGACCCTGATGTCTACGAGCTAACTGGGCCATTTTGGGGTTCAGATATGAACGAAGTTTGTGGAGATCTCGGCTTTAGTGTTTCGTGGGCGGGCAACGGTCAATACGGCACATGTAAATACAGACTGAAGATAAACTAGTCAACTCTGGGGGCGAGCCTCTGCGGCGGCCCTAAAATCATCGATGAGTTCTTGCCTTCGAGAACCATTATAGAGTGCTGCGGCTGGATGATATAGCGGGATAATGATGCGTTCTTTGTCGCCTACTTTCATGCGTATAGCCTTCCCGTGATCGTTCGCTATGACTAACTCAGGTAGTAGCGACATGCCGCTATGACGGCCTAGTGTGATGATAACCCTCGGGTCAATGATATCGATCTGACGAATGAGATAGGGCCAGAAAGCTTCTTTTTCTTCCCTCTTCGGATCGCGATTGTTTGGTGGGCGGTACTTCACTATATTCGTAATGTACACGTCATCCCGGGACATGCCGGCGGCATCGAGCATGACATCCAGAAATCGCCCGCTCGCGCCAACAAATGGCACCCCTAGCTCATCCTCTTTCTTGCCCGGCGCTTCTCCGATGATAATGATGTCAGCATCAGAGCTACCCGCCCCCATTACTAGTTGAGTTGCACCTTGTCGTAAATCCGGACACGCGTCTTCAGTTACGATCTCTTTTCGCAACTGATCGAGCGCTCGTGTACGGTCAGCCATCAACTCAATCCATCAAATGACCTATCGTCCGAAAAATCGGGTGTCCAATCATGATCAGGGTCTCCGAGATGTGAATCCGGTCCAACACGACGCCCATTAATGTAAGTCCTCGTAACACCTTCCTCTGGTAAATCGGTGCCGTGCACTATGAGCTGCCGTGGCTGGCTTCGAGCAATCTCGAGTACTTCATCGTCCGTCATAACGCCTCCATGCCATGCCTGATATTGCTCATCGGTGAGAATCTCTGCCGCGGCACTGAGCTCGGCCTGGCGAGCTAGGTATCGCCCTTCGAAATATCCTATCTCGCCGCCAGGACCGTCAGGCATAGCAACTAACTCGCAGCGTCTTTCATACTGAGGTTAAGTCGGCCGCGCTCATCGATAGCAGTGAGCTTCACGCGAACTGTGTCACCCTCGTTGACGACATCGGTGACTTTCTCAACTCTATGATCGGCCATCTGTGAGATGTGCACCATACCGTCCGTTCCCGGCATGATGTTTACGAAAGCTCCAAACTCCATCACTTTGACGACTTTACCTTCGTAGATCTTACCTACTTCTGGCTCTTCGACAAGAGACTTGATCCAATCAACTGCTTTTTTGATACTCTCGGCGTTTATGGCCGCTACGGTCACAAGACCGGTGTCTTTGATGTCAACTTCAGCACCAGTTTCACTAGTGATCTTGTTGATCGTTTCACCACCTTTACCGATAATTGAACCGATCTTCTCTGGGTTTACCATGATCTTTTCGATCTGCGGTGCATGTGGACTCAGACTCTGATGTGGCTCTGCGATCGTGCTGAGCATATGTTCGAGGATATGTGCACGACCCTTGCGACCCTGCTCTAGCGCTAGACGCAGTACGTCGACCGGCAAGCCATGAAGCTTCATATCCATCTGCAGAGCAGTCACTCCCTTTGCTGTACCCGCTGTCTTAAAGTCCATATCGCCAGCGAAGTCTTCCGCATCAGCGATATCACTCATCACATACGGGGTATCACCGTCCATCATCAGACCCATCGCAATACCTGATACTGGTGAGCTGAGCGGCACGCCAGCGTCCATGAGTGCGAGGCAGCTACTACATGTTGCAGCCATGCTCGTTGAACCATTCTGGCTCATGATTTCAGTGACACTGCGCATTGTGTACGGGAAATCTTCTTCGGTCGGCAATACGGGAGCAAGCGCACGCTCAGCGAGGTAGCCGTGCCCGATCTCTCGACGACCAGGGCTTCCGAGACGACGTACTTCACCAACCGTATAGCCAGGTGCGTTGTAGTGGTGCATGTAGCGACGCTCTCCGTTACTCACCTCCATAGTGTCTACCATTTGCGCGTAGCTCAGTGGAGCCAGTGTCACGACGTTTAGGGCCTGTGTAACACCTCTAGTGAACAGGCTGGAGCCGTGTGTACGTGGGAGTATACCGATTTCAGATGACAGCGGACGAACCTCGTCGAGCTTGCGTCCGTCAGGGCGAGTCTGGCTCGATACGATTCCAGCGCGTACATCCTTGTGCAGCGCCATCGTAAATGCTTCATCGTATTCACCATGCAATGCCTCGTAATCATCGCCGTGCTTTTCCTTCATCTCATCATGAAAGCTTGAGCGCAAGACAGATATGAGCTCGTTTCGCTCTGGATATGCCTTATGCAACGCTTGACCAAGCTTGCCCTCAACCCAAGCATCGACTTCAGACTGTATATCTTCGTTTGGCAAGACTAGGTCGTACTCGCGCGCCTCGACACCGATCTTCTCGACAAGCTCTTGTTGCAACTTGATTGCTGACTGGAACTGCTCGTGCGCCCAGGCAATTGCATCAACGATTACATCTTCTGCAACTTCGTTTGCACCCGCCTCAACCATCATGATGCCGGAGCTAACACCTGCAACAACAAGGTCGAGGTCGCTCTGCTCTCGCTCTTCTGGGCTCAAGAAAGCCTTGAACTCACCATTTACTCGTCCAACACGAAGGCCAGCAACTGGCCCGTCGAAAGGTGCGCCGGTTAAGCTCAGTGCGGCACTGGCAGCTATCATTGCGACCATGTCTGGGCGGAACGCAGGATCCATCGATAAGACACTTGAAACAACCTGGACCTCTTGACGATAGCCTTTCGGAAATAGAGGGCGTATCGGCCGATCTATCAGGCGTCCTATCAAAATCGCCTCGTCACTCGGACGGCCTTCCCTCTTTATGAAACGGCTACCAGATATTTTGCCAGCTGCATACATTTTTTCTTCGTAGTCAACGCTGAGTGGAAAGTAGTCCATGCCACTGATCGGCTTTGAGCCAACCATACTCGTGCCGAGAACAACAGTGTCGCCGTAGCTCACAAGCACGCTCGCACTTGTACGAAAGCCAACTCGATTTACTTCTAGCGTTAGTGGGCGACCACAAAAATCACCCGATACAGACACAATCTCTTTGCCTGTTGGATTGATAGTACTCATATAGTACCTCCTATCATTTGTTTGTCGTAGAGAGTAACAGGTGCGATGTCTTGATACGTTTTATCGCATGCAAGCGACCCCATCTATCACACTCTACTGATTATTACCTCTAATAGTATACCAGAGTCTTCGAAGGTAGATGCTTCTCATGGGCTATACTAAGTGCCATGAGTGAATATCGATATTGGCACGAATGCGTTGAGTGCCACAAGACCTATATGCCCGACGCATTCTACTACACATGCCCTGACTGTAGCGGTCTGCTGCTCGTCCAGCGCGACGAGGACTATATTCGATCACAAATCGGGTCCGGTGAAGCCGCAAAGCTGTACTTTGACAACTTACGGTATGGCGCAAAGCGTCGTGAATACCCAAATGACTCAGGTGTTTGGCAATGGCGAGATCTACTGCTGCCGGGATTTCCCGACGAAGACATCGTCTCCCTAAAGGAGGGGCAAACAGACCTGTTCGAGGTACCTGGATGGCTCGCAAAAAAGATCGACCTCGACAATCTATACATCAAGCTAGAAGGTCAAGCACCGTCCGAAAGCTTCAAAGACCGGGGCATGCCGGTGGCCGTATCCGATGCATTGCGGCTTCAGCGGCTACATCCGGAATTTGGTATCGAAGGCATATCGTGTGCGTCAACTGGCGACACTTCGGCCGCAGCAGCGATCTACTCAGCATACGTTCGGGACAAGCTCGACTGTCTCGTGCTCGTACCAAACGACAAGATATCTGACGCGCAGCTCTTCCAGGCGATGGCTCATGGCGCAAAAGTTCGGGCCATCGATCATCCTGATGGATTTGATGGCTGCATGAAGATAGTCCAAGAATTCACCGCAAATCATCCAGAATACGTGCTCGTTAACAGTAAAAACGATATGCGCGTTGTCGGCCAAGAATCTATCGCTCTCGAGATACTGCAAGATCTACAGTGGCAAGGACCAGACTGGATAGTCATGCCTGTCGGTAATGCAGGCAATCTGTCGGCCTTGCTCAACAGCCTACGACGCGCAAAAGACTTCGGTCTCATCGACAAACTACCTGGAGTCATCGGTGCACAAACAACAGCAGCAGACACCCTGGTTCGCTGGTGCGAATCGGGCTATCGGGACTATTCACCGGGCAAACTACAGGACACGGTAGCGACAGCGATGAATATCAACGACCCGGTGAGTTTTACGAGAGTAAAGAGCCTGTACGAGCAATTCGACATCCACTTTTATCGATCTAGCGAAGAGCAAACCCTTGAGACTTGGGCCGAGTTCACAAGTGCAGGGGCAAACATCTGCCCGCAAGGCGCTGTCGCTATCAGCGCCACAAAACAGGCCAAAGAAGCGGGTATCATCAAGAAAAAAGATGTCGTCGTTAGTATGTCGACCGCTTCCCTCACGAAATTCACCGAGGCGGGTACTGCCTACCATATGTCTAAAAGAGGTAACCAATGTAATCCCTATATAGTTAGCGGTGGCTCCGTAAAACAGCTAGAAGAATCCTTATAAAATTAAAAACTCACGAAGATCGTGAGAAAGTAGCACCGCAGATGCCGTCCGGTTGTGCACTCGGACGGCATTTGCGATATGCGGCTAGTTGACTCTACAAAAGATGACTCATGATCGGAACCTCTTCACCAAGATAAG
>CALFQW010000137.1 GCA_937919305.1 uncultured Candidatus Saccharibacteria bacterium | reverse complement strand
AAGCCAACGAAGTAAAAATACCGCAAATTGTTTACGCATAGCTACGGGGTATTATACCTCGGTTAGACCAGTTTCGTCGATAGCTTTCGGCTCAAGTTTTTTGTACCGTTTGGAGTGACGAGTATATTGTCTTCGATTCGGACTCCGATACCCTCCGCAGGGATATATATACCGGGTTCAACGGTCATGACCATGCCAGGTTTCATCTCGAAATGCTCATCTAGGCTATCATGCACATCTAGTCCGAGGCCATGTCCGATCGCGTGGGGAAAATACTCCCTGAAATCACCTTTTAGGCGAAGACCCTCGACGACTCTTTGCATTATCATATCTGTTTTTGCATGATATTCGTCAAATCCCACCCCAGGTTTGATCAACGCTATCACCTCATATAGAGCCTGTTCGACAGCAGCATGAACCTCTTGTTGCCTCTTGGTCGGTTTGCCTTTTGCGTATGTTCGGCTGATATCTGCCGCATAGCCGTTTAGTCGAGCGCCTATATCAAACAACACGAGTTGCCCACTCCTCATCTGAGAGTTGTTGTTCGTATAGTGGAGTGTGCAGGCGTTTTTACCACTTGCGATGATGGGGCGATATGCGAATCCTTTCGATCCGGCCATCCGAAAATCGTATCCAAACTGCGCTTCCAGCTCGTATTCGTGTTTTGCGTCAGACAGAAGGGCGCGAACTGTGTCGTACGATTTGATAGTGAGATCCACCGCTCGCTCTATCTGCTGTATCTCATCCGTCGTCTTGATGGCGCGTAGCCTACGAAGTGTTTTTGAACAGTCGTTTACTTTCTGAAATATTCGCTCTAGTGTTTTGCGCAGCTCAGACTGTGAGGTGTTTAGCTGAAACGTTGCGTATTCACGCACTTGCTGAGGCTGCCCGACGGTGTAGGCTATGCTATGATGCTTTGTTAGCTGGCGGAGTCGTCGTAGAGCTTCATCTCTATCTATAACAGTTTTTATACCGCTGATTGTTTTTGCTCCTGCTTCAGAGAGACCGCCATCAAAAACACGTTGCGTGTCGCTCAATGACGGAGCCACGAGCCATTCCGTCCCCTGACTACCGTCGATGACCAGCCACCAGTCAGGCTCCTCTATACCGCATAAATACCAAAAGTTTGCCTCTTGTTCAAAGCGATGCGCCTCATCGTGCAGTCGTTGCATCTCTCCGTGCCCAGTGATGACGACCAGGGCACCGCTGTGCATCTCATCAACGAGCTTTTTCCTGTTGCTAGCAAAAAAATCTGGATTCATTCTCACCAGTCTACTTGTTTAGTCACTTGGATGAAACCAGTCATATATCGTGAGACCTAGTTTTTGGCCGACAACAGCCTGTAGCTGTTCTCGACTTGCGTCTTTTACGCCCCTCCCGCTGCCAAAACTCGTTATCAGCTTCTTGCGGGTCGCAGCCCCAACTCCTGGAATCACATCGAGTACGCTCTTAGTTGCACTGCTTCGTTTCAAAACCGTATGATAACTGACGGCGAATCTATGGGATTCATCGCGGAGTCTCTGCAGGAGCTTGATGATATGACTATTTTTCGACAGCTTTATTGATACGAAATCACCGCTATCGCTCACCCATGCATCAGCAGAAGACTCAGGTATCTGAACGTTCGAAAGCTCTTTGTGGACGATGATCTCCTCCTCTCGTTTTGCGAGACCGACCATCGGTATGCCGATTCCATAGTCACGAACTACACCAAGAGCCGCGCCGAGCTGGCCTTTTCCACCATCGATCAATGCTAGTGCCGGCATACCCCAGTCTTTGTGCTTTCCACTGAAGCGTCGTTTCATCGTCTCTCTCATGTGGCCAAAATCGTCGTTACCAGGTAGTTGCATGCGAAATTTACGGTATTGGCTCTTGTCAGCCAGGCCATTTGTAGCGACAACCATACTAGCGACATTGTTTGTACCACTCATATGCGATATATCATATCCCTCGATGCGCTTTGGTGGCTCCTCAAGTCCGAACATGTTCATCAAGCCACTCAGTGCTTCATCTTTACTGATATCCATAAACTCTTTGTCGCCGAATACTATCTGACGTTGTAATTCCTTCATATCTCGCAATCGATTCCGTGCTATAGCAGCTTCTTCGTACTTATGCTCCATCGCTAAGCGTTTCATATCGCGCTCGAGCTCTCGTTCAAGCGTTTTGCGCCCACCTTTTAGATACGTAACCAATTTTCGAAGCGTTTTCTTGTATTCATCAGATGTTGTTTTTTGTGCTTCAACACCCGGACAGAGACCTATATGGTACTGTAGGCACAACCGTTTTGGCATCGTTTCATGAATACTATAGGGGAAAATACGTCGTAAAAACCTCAGCGCTTTCTTTATAGCATATCCGTTATAGTAGGGGCCGAAGTACATTGCCCCGTCGTCAAGCGGGCCTCTCGTGAACGTAACCGCCGGATACGCATCTTGCATAGGTATACGGATATATGTTTGGCTTTTGTCATCGCGCAGCAGGATGTTATATCTGGGCTTGTAGCGCTTTATCATCTCTGACTCGAGGAACAAGGCATCAAGCTCGGTCTCCACGACGACCCAGTCCGTATCTGTTATCTCTGCTACGAGCGCGTCTGTCTTAGGCTCGCGGACTCTAGATGCCTGAAAATACTGTCTCACACGACTGTTGAGACGTGCCGCCTTGCCGACATATATGACTTCACCAGAGGTGTTTTTGTGAAAATACACCCCTGGATCTCTCGGTAACTGCTTTAGTTTTTCTCGTAGCGCATCCGTCATTACCCCTATATTATACCTACCGAGCAGAATATCCCTGTTGAAAAAGCTTGTGTTTTATAAGTTTTTATGGCAAAAGGTATTGACAATATAAGCATTTTGTGATAAATTGTTATCAACCTCAGTGAGGTGGGACGTGAACAAGTCGGGTAAGTTGCAGGTCACTCCTGTTTCATATCTGATACTACTCACTGAAAACCCCAGTTTGCTCTAGAGGTGTCGTTTAACAATCTAGCCAAGAGATAGCAGTTACATTTATAACTGTTATTGTTTGCGATACTTTTAGATAAGCAGACTTTTGTTTGTTTACGTTTCGCAAACTAGATAGTCACTTGGGTTTTATACCCCAAGGACATCAACTACCTATACAACCCCCTAGTATTTGCATGATGCACTACTCCGACTGAGTATATAGGTGCGACCTTTTCGTATGTCACGCATATGACATCCGAAAAGGTCGTGCCTTCTCAGGAGGCGCGAAGTAGTGGCGTCCGCCACGACAAACCGTGGCGACCGCCACACTGACTGTCCTTAAGGAGGGCATCATGAAACGCATCTACAAAACGGCCTTCAACGTGATCGGCATCATCGCCGTGATCGCTGCACTGGCCGTGTTCCAGGCACCGATCGCATCGGCAGACAGCGCCGAAGCCGAGGTCGACACCAGCACAATCGCGCTGGGAGACATCAAGGCGAAGGGCAACGTCACCAACATGATGGCGGTGAACGTCAAGCACAAGGGCAAGAGTGTCGTCCGGTACGTCAAGAACCCGGCCAAGCACTGGAACCCGAAGCGTGCGAAGCGTGTCCCGTTCGCGAAGAACTACTACGCGGGTGTCAGGAGCGGGAAGCCCTTCCGTCTCAAGAAGGGCAAGAAGTTCCCTGACACCTACGTGGGCATCGCGGCGAACATGACCGAGCACGACATCGCCGTGCGCAACAAGGTCAAGTTCAAGTGGCAGCTGTTCGACGTGAAGAACGGGATCGTCCGGAACCGTGGCTACTACAACGGCAAGCGTTGGGTCGGCGACTGTGTCAACCCCAAGCCGACGAAGAAGCCGCCCACGTTGTGCGCGACGTTCCAGATCGACGTCTTGGTTCCCCGTTCACTGGTGGAGAA
>CALFQW010000136.1 GCA_937919305.1 uncultured Candidatus Saccharibacteria bacterium | reverse complement strand
AGCAGATTCAACAGAGTGGTTTTGCCCGAGCCAGACTTTCCGTGTAAAAAAATACGCTCGCCTTGTTTTACCTGCCAGTCGTTGACCTGGATCTGCACTTCACTGTTGGGGTATGTAA
Source organism: uncultured Candidatus Saccharibacteria bacterium (assembly GCA_937919305.1). Classification (GTDB taxonomy): domain Bacteria; phylum Patescibacteriota; class Saccharimonadia; order Saccharimonadales; family Saccharimonadaceae; genus CALFQW01. The sequence continues at coordinate 971 of CALFQW010000136.1, read as the reverse complement.
AAGACACCGACTGCATGTGTATTGCAGTAGAAGCCGAATGTTCATGGGGCGTTTTAGTATTCACTACAAATAAGTCTGTGCGTTCAAAGTACGGGTATAGTCATATCGTTGCTGCTCACAGTGTAGAACTTTACGCTCGCTGATACAAAGCGTTGACGATACTATTCTTCTCATTGGTAAAATGTTATAACATAACCATAACTGTCTGCCAATCGGATTGCATTTGTTATGGCTTTACACTGTGCTTTCGCCCGTATTTCCTTGTTTTTACGAAACATAGCAGGCGTGCTGTCGCTCATGATGATAGTTGCGTTACCTAGCCTGTGCGCCGCGGTAGAGTATACCGAGGTGGAGTGGACAGATTTGATGCCAAAAGACGATCTGGACGCACTGCTGGCACCGCCAGAATACCTGAATGACATTGCCGATGGTTCACAGCAGGACTCCGTTGCGGCACTGAATCAAAAAGAGTCGGTTGTTGTGACACGCTACATGATCAAAGGAACGGTCGAACAAGTAAGTTCATTGATAACAAGCGGACAGAACTCGACTAAAACACGAATAGGAAATGAGATCACAACAGAAGAGAAAGCTTGAGATTGCGGATATTGGCAACAGCTCCAGCCAGTAAGAATTGGACGACCATTTTTTCGCATGTCACGACATAGCAAATGACAATGTTTGGCTCAATTCTGTGCTGTTGTATAGCTACAGCTGTCGGAATATCGCAATTGAAAACGTGTCTTATCGCGCTGTTTCTGTGATAACCCATACTGAGCGAATAGTCCCATGTCTGTGTGCTCATTTTCATGCAAAGCCGGCGCGAAATCCCGGCTGATCGTCAGCTCGCCGTCCTCCCACAACGAGGCCCGCATGGAAGCCCGCCATCATGTGTAATACTTGAAGTATATAGGCTATCTCTCGATGTTTACCAGTCAGTATATGGTGAAGCCAAGACAACAAGCAATGTG
>CALFQW010000135.1 GCA_937919305.1 uncultured Candidatus Saccharibacteria bacterium | reverse complement strand
ATGACGTCTCGTATCATAAAAGGCTGCTCGCTACTCTGCAATTCACTCAAGAAAGATCGTGCCCTTGTCGCTGTTACTGAGCCTTGAGGTTTTTTGCCGTCAATCCTCAAATCACCTGCAAATATCGCCAGGCCAGTCGCACATGATCCGAGCATCGGTCGTATCATAAAGCCTTGATTATTCTCGATAAGCTTTTCGATATATTGTATCTCGGATGGATCATCATGCTTGACGATCCTAGCGAGTGCTAGATCAACAAGATAGTCCTTTTCCTCCATATGCTCAACAGGTAGGATCGAGCGTTTTCGCCATACATTAGGAATCCCGTTGCTCGTTTTCATAAACGGCAAGAGAATCCCACTGACATCTACTACCTTACTGCCAAGCTCATCGGCAATGACCAGTGGCTGCCCAAAGTGCTCGACAGAGTCAGCTACCCTCTCTTGGCCCATTGTTGCCCAAAGTGTCTTTCCCCATGATTGCTTGAGCTCAGCGATCATTTGGTTGGCATTGCCTGAGATATGCGGTAACATTCCAAATCCTGCTGGCTCGGTATCTACTTCGTAGGGCTGCATAGGGTCTTCTCCCCACTCCACTCGAACTATGAGCCCAGATAGACCGACAGCAGCATTTGCATAATTGTCTTCTCGGGGGAATAATTCTGCATGTGAAGACGCCCAATAGAGTGCATTATCGATATCAGACGGACTCATTTTGACCGAGTATGGGTAAACATTGAAAAGCTTCTCCTTGCCAGAGTGTTCGCCTGCTGATTCACGATGATGACCAAGAGGAACAACAAGTAGGTCATGTTGCGTTGGGCTTTTTGCAAGAACCTCTGGTAGGCGAGGTAGCTGATTCATCGAACCCCACTCGTCTGTTTGCTGATCACGGATTTGCCTTACGTAAAAGAGATGAAGCGCCCGGTTTTCGTTTGATGTTCCTGCTGCTCTCATATCAAACTCTTCAGCGGTACCTTCGCTTGATCGTCTCACTATAGCTTCAATATTTTTCATTGTTCTTCCTCATATATTTAAAAAATCGCCTCTTGCGTTGGCGATAGTTGCTATTTGCTGGGTTTATTTATTCGTTCAATAACCAAAATACAACAATCGCCGTGTCGTAAAGAGACAGAGATACCAAGCGGTGCTGTTGTTTATGAAACTCATGAAGGAGAATATAGCACAAGTTTGTTATGATGTAAACAATGAAAACAATACGGCATATAGGCATTGTCTATAACCTAAACAGCACTGGTGATGCAGCCGACATCGCAAAAAAGCTCTACGATTGGCTGAGGGAACGAGGCAAAACACCACAACTTTTGGAGACAGGGCACGCCGGACATGCCGTTGAGCTCACGAGGGAGTTTGCAAGCAAGCATAGTAATGTCCTCGTCATTTCTGTTAGTGGCGATGGTGGATATCATGAGGTTGTAAACGGGGCTATGCAGCTGCCTATCAGTAAAAGACCAGTTGTCGCAGTGGCTGGTGCGGGCAATGCTAATGATCACCGAAGAGTCGCGAGACGGAATTCCTTGAGAGAATTAATTCAGAATCAGTCCATTAAACCACTTGATTTGCTGAAGATATCGGTTTCAGCGGAGGGTTATAAATACGAAAGATACGCACATAGCTATATAGGACTCGGGTTAACCGCAGAGGCGGGTCATGTCATTAATATCCATTCCAAAGGAATATTCCGAGAGATATTTCATGTGCTGCGTGCACTTGGCAGCTTCTCACCTTTTGATATTGAACAAGATGGCATACGAACAAAGTTAGACAGCCTAGTATTTGCAAACATAAATGAGATCGCTAAATTCATCAAACTACACAAACAGGCCAACCTGACCGACGGAAGATTTGAAATCGTGAGGACAGAGCATGTCTCTCGAGTTAGGACTTTCTACGAACTCCTCAGGATAATCATGACCGGCAATGTCGAAGAAAAAAGCTATAAGACATTTTCGTTCAAGTTAATTGATCCAGTTCGTGTGCAGTGTGATGGAGAGGTCGAGTTATTGCCTGCAGGAGCAAATGTGAAGATTGAGTGCGCTGAGCACGCTCTGAAGAGTTTGTATTAGTACATTACAGGAACTATACTGATGACTAGTATATGGATGGGCATCTCAAATCAAAAATAATTGCTCAATATGACGAGAATAAGCGTCAGCATGCTGGCTTGCGTTATACTGTGCCTTCACCTGATACATACCCTTATCAATGGTTCTGGGATAGTTGCTTTCACGCAATCGCCCTGAGCTATTTTGATATTGAAAGAGCAAAAGAAGAGCTATGTTTATTACTGCGAGGTCAGTTCAAGAACGGTATGATTCCGCATATCATTTATTGGCATCGTGTGAAGAGTTCGCCTTTTCCAGATATCCAATGGGGAAAGCGTCACACTAGCTCTATCACCCAGCCCCCTCTTCTAGCTGCGGCGGTATGGCGCATATATGAGGCTGATGGTGATAAAGATTTTGTGAAACAAATATTGCCTCATATCCACGCATTTCATAGATATCTTTTTAGTGCGCGCGACCCAAAGAAGATGAATCTAGTTGGCCTGATAAATCCCGATGAGAGCGGCGAAGATAATTCACCCCGATATGATCAAATACTGCACCTCAAGGACCCCCGGCATCAGTTCGTTGATAATTTTCGGGCTCGCCTAGAACTCGTCGATGACTGGAAACGGTCGCGATATGTTGTTAAAAAACAAATAGAATTGAATCATTGGGTATACGATGTGCCGTATAATGCCATCCTCGCTGAGAGTCTAAGATTAACTACCTTGCTCGCAGAGGCGGTTAACGAGCATCGTATAGCTAACTACTCACGTACTAAATCGGTAAACGTACGTAACGCTATGCGCTCAAAGTTGCTCCATCACAACTTATTCCAGCCAGTAGCGGGCCCGAAGTTGCGACACATCCACACTAGGACATGGGCGCTTTTTGCGCCGCTATACGCTGGCGTTGCCTCAAAAGATGAAGCTAAGTATTTGGTCGAGAACTACCTTCGTAACAAACGCGAGTTTTCGCTTCCCTTCGGTATTCCGACCGTCTCAATTAGTGAACAGAGTTTCGATCCTTCTGGAGACTGGAAAGGTGATTGGTGGGTTGGGACAAATTGGCGAGGGCCCGTATGGATGGCGACAAACTGGCTAATAATGCAGGGCCTACTGCGGTACGGCTACACTAAGGATGCGCAGAGAATATATAAGACTTCGTTGCGGCTAGCGAATCAATCAGGACTAAGAGAATACTATGACCCACTGACGGGAAAAGGTCATGGAGCAAAGGGATTTAGTTGGGCGGGACTATTATTCGATATGGAAGCTTTGTCGATATACATCGATAATAACTAATAGCTCTGTATAATTAGAGTTCTATGCAACTCAAAGATTTTCATTATACCGTTCCCGAAGAACTCATAGCTGACCACCCGATAAAAAAACGTGGTGAATCACGCTTATTACATCTCAATAAAAGCAATGGTTCTATCGAAGATCGTCACTACTATGATCTGGTTGATATTCTAAAAGAAGGCGATGTGCTCGTTCTAAACGATACAAAGGTGATTAAAGCGCGATTGATTACTCAGAAATCATCAAGCACAAAACGAGAGATAGTGCTTGTGGAGCAGCACGGTAAGGTCGATGACTGGCTCAGTCACCGCGTGCTATATAGAGGGCGCCTCAAAAAAGACGACGTACTACACATAGCTGAGCACGAATTGATCGTGAAAGAAATACTTGGAAACGGCTTAGCAATCATTCATAGCAAAGTCGATCTTCGTGAGCTTGCCGAGCGCTACGGTAATGTACCGCTACCGCCGTATATGAATCGCACTGCAACTGATGATGATATAGAACGATACCAAACTGTTTTCGCAAGAGAGGCGGGATCAGTAGCCGCGCCTACAGCTAGTCTCAACATGACAGATGAAATACTGCAAAAACTGAAAGATAAAGGAGTTGCGGTGGTATATGTAACCTTGCACGTTGGCTTGGGGACTTTCCTGCCTATTCGAGTAGATGACATTGCAAAACATAAAATGCACCAAGAGTATTTTAGTATTCCGCAAGCTAGTGCGAAACTGATTCGTGAAGCGAAGCTTTCTGAGAGAAGGGTTATAGCACTCGGCACAACTGTAACTCGTACGCTGGAGTACGCTCATGACACCATTATGGGCACATCTGATCACGATATTGTTGGCGAAGCTGATATATTCATATACCCTGGCTATGATTTCAAAATTATTAACGGCCTGATTACCAACTATCATGCGCCCGAATCAACAGTATTGATGCTCACTGCTGCATTCGCCTCTTGGGATAAACTCAAGCCCGCCTACGACCATGCAGTGAATCAACAGTATAGATTCTTCAGTTACGGTGATTCGATGATCATACTATAATGATATAAATATGACGAAGCAATTCCAGTTCACTATTGATAAAAAACTTGACGGCACGATGGCAAGGGCTGGTACTATTTCTACCCCCCATGGTGACATCAAAACCCCTGCGTTTATCGTTGGCGGCACTAAAGCGACCGTAAAAGCATTGACACCCGAGCAAGTCACAGACCTGGGGGGTCAATCTATTCTCGCAAACACATACCACCTCATGTTGCGGCCCGGCGTAGATATAATAGAAAAAGCCGGTGGTATTGGCCAGTTCATGAACTACGGCGGACCTACATTTACTGATAGCGGTGGCTTTCAGGTGTTTAGCCTCGGCGTAGCATATAAAAAAGGTATTGATGCCGTAGCGAGCAGCGAGAGAGGTGATGCGAATAAAGCAAGAAAATCTACCAATCAACTCGTGAATATCACAAACGAAGGTGTTCATTTTAGGTCACATCTTGATGGCGCAAAGCTGTTGATGACACCTGAGAATAGCATGGAAATGCAGCATAAAATCGGTGCGGATGTACACATGGCTTTCGATGAATGCCCCTCTCCACTCGCCGACATAAGCTATCTACGAGAATCAATCGCTCGAACACATCACTGGGCTGACAGGTGCCTAGGTATACATCAAAAACTAAATGAGCAAAACGTTTCAGCAGGTCAACCTAAACAAGCTCTGTACGGCGTGGTTCAAGGTGCAAGGCATAAGACGTTGCGAAAAGAGTCTGCAGAGTACCTTGGGTCACTTGATTTCGACGGCTATGGGATAGGTGGCGTATTCGAGCCAGGTGAGATCGCTAGTACAGTTGCGTGGGTGAACGAAACTTTGCCCGAAGATAAACCTAGGCACCTCCTCGGGATGGGTTCACAACCAGCTGATTTGTTCCTCGGTGTCGAATATGGCGTCGATACATTTGACTGTGTTGCACCCACAAGGCAGGCGCGAAACGGAGCTCTTTACACGCATAAAGGCCGAGTAAACATCAAGAATGCAAAGTATTATGACGACTTTAATCCTATTGACGGTAAGTGTGATTGCTATACATGCCGTAACTACTCGGCTGCCTATATTAACCATTTGTTCAAATCAAACGAAATGCTTGGTGCTACGCTAGCGAGCATTCACAATGAAAGTTTTGTAGTGAGAACAGTTGACCTGATACGCGAGAGTATCATTGAGGGTACATTTTTTGAATACAAACGCACTTTTCTGACCTCGTACTACGGAGATGGACTTCCGAGTAACGTTACGCTTTAGTATGTAACAGGTCTGGTGATTCGTATTGATCGATACCAGTACTAGACTTGATGCGGTTAATGATAAGTATAGTGAGGGGTGATAGAACTATCTCCGCAATCATTTTGATTATGTAGACCGTACCGATAATTGAGAGGAGTGTTCCTGCGCTGACCGTACCAGCAAAAGCTATGATCGAGAAGAGTGATGTATCAACCGCATTGCCTACCGTTGACGAACCGATTAACCTGTACCAGAGACCTCTTCCTTTCGTTTGCACCTTTAGTTTGGCAAGTACGTACGCGTTAATCATCTCACCTAAAAATATTGCTACGACACTTGCTGCAACAATTCGCCAAACAGTGCCAAGTATCGCTTCGTATGAAGCTTGCATGCCCCACTCGCTATTCGGTGGCAACAGACCAACTAACCAAAACATCATAGTTGTCATTAATAACATCACAATGCTAATGAGTAAGATTCTGCGCATCTTCTTG
>CALFQW010000134.1 GCA_937919305.1 uncultured Candidatus Saccharibacteria bacterium | reverse complement strand
CGATGTTCATCATGCATATCGGCCACCCCTGATTCCATAACGACTATAGGTCGCTTCCATTTCGATAAACGTATCAGCACATGCTGCAAACCATCCGGGTGTAGTCCCCACCCGAGATCATTTGTTTTGTCGTCATTATTTTCGATACGCAACCCTATGCGTCTATCAGAAAAATAACAATTAACACCGATGAAATCTACCCGCCTCATCACATATCTGAGAATTAGTGTGTCGCGGAAATAATAATCAGCACGAACAGCCATCTTCGTAAACCACCTATCATCACCCGCCCAGACATGCGCGTAGGACTTCGTAAAGCCAACTTGAGCACCATTATAATTCTTGTGCACATATCTGTGGACTCGCTTATGGGCGATCAACAAATTTCTATAGACTAAGAAAGCTTTTCTATATGATCTAACCTGCGGAGGATGCTCGAGGAGTATGTATCCGTGTGTCACAACTGTGTCTGGTTCATTGATGGTTGTTATATAACGTAGGTCTTTACGGAATTCATCGATAACACGAGCGGCAAATCGCTCAAAATAACGAATATTTTTCTTTTTTTCAAAACCTCCAATATCTTGAAACCAAGTAGGTACTGTCCAATGGTAGAGTGTCACGAACGGCTCCATGCCACACTTCTTTATCTCGGCAATATATTGTCGGTAGTAGTTGATTGCTTCTGGGTCCCATACCCCCTCTTTGGGTTCGATCCGCGACCATTCGATACTAAACCTGAAAGCATTGAGATTCATCTTTTTTGCTATGGCGAGATCTAGCTTGTATCTGCTCCTATGATCGATAGAGACACCCGAGACATAGTTGTCTGGATTTTCAGCATATTTCGAGATATCTTTCCATATGGGTAAGTGCCCTAATCGATGTTTTGCAGCTGCAGCGAGTGATCGCGCATTTTCTAGCTCCCAAACAGTCCAGTTATTATGAAGTTCACCCTCGATCTGGTGAGCACTAGTCGACGCACCAAAATAAAAATCTTTTGGAAACTGTAGTGATTTCGGGATATTTTTCATACCTTGAGCAGTATACTAAACATCTACAACTGGCGATATGAACTCTAGCGCGCGAACGGTCACAGTACCGTCTTTCTCCTGCTTATAATCAATGAGATGATCTGCACGAAAATAGTCTCCCGTAGGTATGTCTTTGTAATATAACTCGGCTTTCTTGTAGCTTTCATGTTTGGGGCGGACCCCACGAAAAATACGGAATTCACGCTGCGACCTCGACTGCAAAGGATAATCAAGTTCAAGTTTATTTCCCATGACGAGTATCTTATCTAGCTCCAGTGGTCGTTCTGATGGATTGTATATAGTTGCCCAAACATCCATGTTTTTCCCGGACATAACTGATCGCGTTCTGATCACTTCACATTGCGGGATCTTTTTATAGCCTCGACTATCATGCAAACTGTTCAAATTTGACTGCTGTTCTTTTGCAATAATCTTTTGATTTTCGATCTTTTCGCGTTTTGCGTCGCGCTCTTCGGCAAAGTCTGCTGTTGGATTTTGATCTACATCCCAGTCATTTTTCTGTTTATTTTGTTGATCAAATATTGGCTCACCAACGATCATTTTCTTTAGAACATCCCAAGCGCCCATACATCAAACTCCCTTCCTTAACGTGATTGCAGGGCGTCAAGCCCAACAGCCATTGCCATCCACACCCGTTCATCGATATCATTAACCGCTCCATCATCGAGCGACATCTCGTAATGATCTCGAAACAGTGTTATTTTTATATAGCTACCTACCTGGCGGTTGCCATCAGCAACGACGATGTCAAAATGGTACTTCAACAGCAGAGCAAGTATCTCAAATACACCGCCAATGATCGGTATTTGCCCACCAAAACGTCGCAACAGCGCAATGAACCGACTGCTCTCGGTAACAACGTATCGCTCTATACCTTCTGCGTCCATGACAACCCAGGTACTTTTCAGTATTGATTGTTTAAATTGCTTTTTGAACGAACCCAGTAGATCGCCTTCGGTATCTTCCACGAAATACTGACCATGAATATCGAGTACCTTCTCTGCCCGAAACGAGAAAATTGGCTGATTCTTCGCCTCGTCAGCATAGAACATCACTTTTTCTTTGAAGGCAAACCGTTTCTGCTGCGCAAGAGCTTTGAGTTCGCTTTTTGTACCATTTTCGTCCACCACGAAGAGTTTGTACTTGTTCGCGAATGGGGTTATTTTTTGCTCAGAAATGATTCGAGGCTTCATGGGATTATTATAACACCGCTACACTTCGACAGCATCTTCGCCAAAAAGCTTTTGGAGCCTCATGATTACTGAGCGCTCATGTCGGCCGAGCTGATCGACCATATGGGTTAGCTTACTACCATTCAAGAAATGTTGCGTCAGCTGTTCGTCGTCGCTTGCAGTCCACGGCTTATACGCATTCGGGTGTTTCACTCGCATCTTCTCGAGACGCTCGTTCCAATTGCTTGCTTTTTTGTTTGCAGACTTTACTTCTAGTTTTTCTGCGCTGCCTTTGAGATGTTTGTATTTTTCCAATGCTCGCTGAGAGCCTTTTCGCAGCTGTCCGTCTATGCGAACAGCATCCTGACTCACCCTGAGTGCCATCTGATTGATACCGACAAAACTTAGATTTTCTAATCGCTTCACCCTCGAAAGCGCCACGTAACCCATCCCCTCAACAAATGCCTTGCGCAGATCAATCAGCGCTCCATCTAACGTCATACCTTGTGATTTGTGCACAGTGATGGCCCATGCAAGTCGTAGCGGTATCTGGCTAAGCCCTGCCCGCTTCTTGTCACCATCTCTCAACTCCCAACTATCGGGCTTCATAGTGACGGTCTTGCCGTTATGAAACTCAACGACAGGATAGTCGCTCATCTTCTCAAACGATCGAACGATACCGATGCTACCGTTCACATACTTTCTTTCAGGGCTATTCTTGATCGCCATAACAAGAGCACCCTCTTTTAGTTCGAGGTTCTCAAGCGCGAGCGTAGAACGCTTCAGCGTATTCACGTAATTCTCGGAGCCAGTTGTTAGCATAGCGTAGGTTCTTGGTTCGCTATCAAGAGACTTCAACTTACGACTGTTAATTCTATCAACATCGATATTGGTTGTATGAAGCTCAGTAACGTCATCATGGATCTTCGCATCCACTCGATTCAGTAGCGCCTCGGCGTGACGCCTACGAATATCGTTTGCTCGCAGTGCGTTCAGTATCCCTAAGAATTCCTCATCGTCTTGTCGGTGCTGTTCGTCGAGGTAGCAGATGGCCATATCTAGCTCATCCCATACGGCAGAGCCCGTAACAAAACCGCCTTGGCGCGACTCAAGTCGATTTACAGGCGGTAGCTGGTAAAAATCCCCGCACAGCACGACTTGCATCCCTCCAAAAGGTCTATCATCATCACGAACTGCACGCGCTACTGTATCGACCATATCGAGTCGAAAGTCATGCAACATCGATATTTCATCTATGATGAGTACGTCCGTTGTCTCTATGATGTCTCGTCGACTCTTCAGCAGGTAGTCTTCGAAATCATCTGCGAGCTCGTCAGCAACTCCTATTCCGCTCCAAGCATGTATCGTCGTACCGCCGAGATGCGTAGCTGCGAGGCCGGTTGTTGCAGTCACAGAGACATGACGGCCGGTAGCTTTTGCCTGACGTATGAATTGATTCAAAACATATGTCTTGCCCGATCCTGCTGGGCCGGTCAGCATCACGTTGTGGCCAGCGTGCAATATATCTAGAGCAAATGCTTGGTTCATAGTTACTGCAGCACCTTGTGAATTGTGTTAGCGATTCTAGACACATATCCCCTTGTCACTTCGTGTCCACCAGTAAAACGGTGTATCGTGATATTTTCTGATTTTTGAGCAACACTTCTGATGTTCGCACCAATGACAAAAGGATCGAGCATTCCATACAAAATACGGATAGGCTTCTTTACAGTTATTATATCGTTCATAGCAGTTTGCCGTATGATGCTTGCATGTAGCGCAGCTACGTAACTCTTTAGATTTATGGCAGTAGCATCGAAACTAGGATTCATTAACCGGTATCTTTTTGCTATCTTCGATAGCATTATGATATTTTCTGGCCGCTCAGCTACCTTCGCGTATAGTTCTCTCATCCGATTGTCTCGTTCCAGTATCCTGCGACCATCACGACTCATTTTATAAAGAGGTGGACTGCACAGCACAAGGGCTTTCACCGCTCCGGGAAACTGTCTCGCGAATTCGACTGCTACCAGCGCACCCATCGAGTGTCCAACGATGACCACCCTATTTGTCACTCTGAGGGTAAGTAATGTCCTCGCTACCGCACGTGCCTGAGTCTTTGCGTCATATGACGCCCACTCAGGCTTTGGTGAGTCACCGAAGCCCAGTAGATCAATGATAGCGATGTTTACGTCATCGGGCACATGCTCAACTACGTCATCCCAGGTTTTCCCAGACTGACCTATGCCGTGTAGGAATACGATGGTTTTCTTAGCCTTTTTTGCTTCAGAATATCTATAGACGTGCAGAGTGTATGGCACACGCAGAATCCCGTGAACAAATCTGTCAAACATACTTACCATTCTACCTCACTATTCGATGGTAATAGTGTTGACAAATTACTATTTTGTTTACTTAATATTGTATAAATAATCATTTTTTGCTATAATATTGTGCGCACCTTTCGTATTTGAGAAACTAGAGACAGGAGTTTACATTGGTCACCAGCGCACTGCTCGGCAAAGTCCCTCGCCCAAGCGGCAAACAGCGCAATCCTTGGATGGAGGGGGCGAAATGGCTCAAAGCCGCAACACCTCGCTCGCTCTCCCATTCTCAGTTGCAGTGGTTGAGATATGTCACTGCAAACGCTGATGATGGGTCAGGAATCCCCGAGTTCGGCCACCAGTTGAGCGTCAAGCTCTTCTGGAGAGCCTTCCTGGATGGCAACGAATCGCAAATGCACGCAAACCTCAAGCTGTGCTACGAGATGCTGGAAAAGTTCGAAGAAGAGCAATACCTCGGAAGGGCTATCACCCTCCGGGACATCGCCCTCATGGAGGCAACGCTCGGTAACTACGACGATGCCTACCTATGTCTCGATGAAGCCGAGACCTGCCACGAGAACGACGAGCGCAACAAGCCGAGTGATGCTACGCTCAGACCGGCCGGCAAGGCTGTCGACGAGCTGAAGCTCACTTATGCATTTCGTTGCATGGTGAACATCCAGGCCGGCGACAGACCAAGAGGGGCGGAGGCAGATCTCGTCGCATTCTTGTTGCAAGAGAGTGTGCTTTACAACCCGCATGCTCGACTCAGGATCGCAACCTACATGCAACAGAACATGAGCCCCTCATTCGATCGGCTCATGATCAACTTGCATCGTTTGAACCTCGGCTTGCGACTGAAGAGATCAAGCAAGATCCGTGAGGCCGCGCTAGGCATCGCAGTCGATAGCGGACTACTCGGCGCCAAAGCTGGTATCGATGCATCGCTCAGGATCACCCGCACAGGGTGGAACAAAGTACGAAAGGAGAAGCTTCTAGCGGCGTAAACCGCTAGTCAGGCCCCGTCACTCACGCAGCGACGGGGCTTCTCATTTCAATTCGTGATTATTCGATTAGTTATCGATGTTGATTCGTAGTATTCTATCGTCCTCACCTATGGGTGACCCCCTACCATCTCTGTTCGATGTCGATATGTATAGACTATTCCCGTTAGCCGTCACAGCCCGTAGCCGTCCGAACTCCTCGACAAAACTTCTGGTTAACGATTGTTTTTCGATGTCATACTCGTACAGGGCCTGCCCTCTGAGTCCAGCAAAATACAATGAACTATTTAGATATGCCATTCCGCTCGGCGCCCATACGTCATCTGTTCCAGATTCCACGACGGGATTTATCATTCCGCTCTTCTCTTGCGTACCAACGATCTCCGGCCAACCATAGTTGCCACCTTTTTCAATCTTATTCAGCTCATCATTACCACTCTGTGGACCTGATGGACCGTGCTCGACACCCCATAGCTGCCCCTGCTCATCCCATGCGATACCTTGGGGATTTCTATGTCCATAACTCCAAACTTTATTGCCAAACGGATTATCGCTTGGGGTTGAACCGTCTTTGTTTAGTCTCAATATCTTACCTGCTAGAGACTCTTTATCTTGAGCAAGTTTTTCCTGCGCAGCGTCACCTGTAGTTATGTACAGTTTTTCGTCAGGCCCAAAAACTATTGCGCCGCCATTATGATTACTAGCGGCCGGTATAGCATCGATAATCACCTGCCTATCACTTACAGCACTATCTCTGAATATATAACGATCTACTTGATTTGTCAGAGATCCTGACCTCTCGGTCGTATAGTATAAATAGATGAACGCATTCTGCTCGAACTCAGGATCGATAGCAACTCCGAGTAAACCACCTTCGCTCGTTTCTTTAACTCCCTCGATCTCAATAGTCTGGCCATTTTGACCTATTCGAGTTAGCTTACCTTCACGCTCTGTAATGATCATATCTTGGGTGTCACTATTTGCTCCAGGTAAAAAAGCTATAGACCACGGCGTTGTTAGGTTGCTAGCAATAGGGTCTACTGTGTTGATGCTACGGTTCTTGGTTTTTACATCAGAGTTTGTTGGCGAAAAGATAGTAGCGATGATCTGCTCTCGAAAAATCAAACCAACCGCTATTATGAATAAACCGACAAATCCTACAGCTAGTGATAATTTTTTCATACAATTATTCTAACAAGATTAACGTATTGCCTACAGCATCGTAAACGGTACCAAATCAATTTATGGCTACTAGCTCGATGTCGAAGACTAAATCACTATTTGCGGGTATGTTTGGCGCAGGGCTTGCTTCGCCATATGCCATTTCCGCTGGTATGATAAGACGCCGCATACCACCGACTTTCATGCCGGGTACGCCAACCGTCCAACCTTTGATCACTTGGTCGAGGCCAAATGTGATCGCATCACCAAAGTCATGTGAGCTCTGAAAAATGATGCCGTTTTTGCACAGTGCACCAGTGTAGTGTGCCGTG
>CALFQW010000133.1 GCA_937919305.1 uncultured Candidatus Saccharibacteria bacterium | reverse complement strand
GGCGAGGGTTGGCGTCGAGCCCCCTCGCCCTTTTCTTACATTTTGATATGAGTGAGCGCAGAATATATGGTACTGATGGATCACGGCAACTAGAGCTCGGTTTCGATCTAGCGAATACCGGTGGCCTTCGAATTGGCGAAGATGTGCGTAGAGGAACGATCACAACGACAGATAGCAAAGGCAGAGAGAAGATACGAAAAGTCTGGAAGCCCTCGAAAGAGTTGCGGGAGGAACATCGTGAAATGTTAGACTCATTCCAATCTTTCGGACAAGATATGCCCTGGGCGTTCGGTGGGGTTGGCAAATCACTTGAGACGCACGCCAGGGCCCACCTGGGTGGCCGTTATTTTTATCAGTTAGATCTCCGCAATGCGTATGCTGCAGTCGATATATCTCAACTAACTGATCTACTCGTTGCCGGAGCAGTTGAGAGAGAATGGAGTAAAGAGTGGCAGCAAAGAGTCGTATCTTTCGTGGAGGAGCGCGCTATCATCGATGAGGTTCCGGGGTTACCTCTCGGTTTACCGGCCTCGCCGTTTTTATTTAACTACTATTGTAGTGAGCTGGATAAGAGTATCGCCTATGTACTGGGCCAAGGGCTGCACTATCCATACGAATCAGACTATGTCTATACGAGGTGGCTAGATGATCTCACGATCTCATCACATGAGCCAATACAGGGCCACGCGCGCCGGGTGGTCAGGGAGATCATCGGTGAACATGGATTTGAGATAGCTCAACACAAGTCCAAGCTTCACGATCGAGCGAAAGGCCCAGTGACCGTTACTGGCGTGTCGATCTATCCAGATGGCCATATGTTGCCTGCACCGCATCTAATCGGTAAGGCTCGTAGTGCTATAGACCGCGCCGAAGGGGCGATCGAGCGAGGTGAGGAGTTCGATGAGGAAGAGTTTGCTCGCTTAGTAGGCTACAAAAGCGTTCTCCATGTAGCGGGGGATCCTATTTTTAGCATGTCGAGAACGGTTCGTGGTTTGGCGCAGCGGTATAGTGACTTTTTGGCGGCGAAACCAAAGTACGCTGAATTAAGACACGATATCGGTGCTGACTATTGGGGTGAATATATATCAAAGGCGGGAGTAATCCAGTCAGATCCTTGGTAGCCTCGAAACCCAACGCGTATCATGAATCTGTTCCATGCCAGTCGTTAAACAGGGTGTCCTGCCCTGCTTTGATGCGACGTGCGAGCGTGCCACGCTTTGCGTTGACTGATGAAGTGACTGGTTCAAGATGCCCAAGGTTACAGCAGGCGTGGTCATGGCATAGATGATCAAGGTACGAATCTTTTGCTATATCCGGATCGACATGAACTTTCCATAATGCACGGTGAGCGACCGCTGATTCGATGCCGTACTCTTTTATTGACAACAGCGGATATCTCGATACGCCCCTATCAGTCTGTTGCTGTTTGAGAGGAAGCCGCCAGCAGCCATATGGGTTGTCGGTGTTCAGCCTCATACTTATCTGTGCGATGACGGATGAGTACTCTCGCATAAATCCTAACAGCGCATCGCTCACCTCTACACTCGGCATACTAGGCCCCCAACCTGTTTCTATCTGACCTGGCTGGTCTATCTCGACAAGTTTTTTCCGAGGACCTGTGCCATGCATAGCGTTGTAGTCGAGCATGGTCTCTCTGCTGAGATCTCGGGCTACCTGCTCAATCTGTGCTCGCTGTGAGGTATTTATAGTCATATTTAGAACAGCGTATCCTTCGGGAAACGTATACGCGGACTACCTCTCATCTCCCCTGCAACGTAGTATGGTTTGCTCGGGTAGTTAGTTTGGCAGGTCTCTTCTAGCGGGCAGAGTCCACAGGAATCACGATACATCCTCTGCTGCCTAGGGTCGTTGAGATCTATTTTGAGTGGATGGATAAGGGTGCTACGCCCACTCCTGCCATTTGCTTTGTCGGGTTCGAGCCATATATTTCCGGGTTGTTTGCCGCAGACAGCGGCAGATAACGACCAGACTGCATCGCATACATCAAGCTGAGAAACGTTATGCGTGACGGAGTAGTCTCTGTACATTTCACGAAGCATATCGAGCACATCGTCAGAGAGTATATTGCCGTTTTCGGCCGGACGGTCGAATGTCACGATACCGTTCGCTGCGCTGACCCTCAATACATGAAAATCTACTGGCAACGGATAGTCCCGATACGGGACTAGACCGTCACTCATCAGATAGTATGAGAGCATACTGGCCATCTTTTTTTGAAAACCGATAAAGCCTCGGCCGTCTTGATTCCTGATGCGTGATAGCAGTTCATCATAATCTATGTCTCCACGGAATATCTTGCGAGGGTCACCGTCATATGTTTCGACCATACGGCGCGAGTTTTCTATCCAGCTCTTGGATACTTCTGCGCTCTTGTAGTTCAATCCGAAGGCAGCGAGATGACCTTGTACGAAGTCTGGCGACATCGACTGCGCCCGGTGCGCGTCGAAGAGATCTGGTTGCTGTTCATATAGAGCAGAGAGACTACGAAAAGCGGCGACAGACTTGATGCCACCTCGCATGTAATAGCATGTGTTCATGAGGAACATAGCGTGCTCAACACCCCCTCGCTCGAGTGAGGGTGGCATGTTCTGTGGAGCCTGTGGTAGCTGGGCTTCGTCGAGATGGTACGGAAACCGCTCTGCTTTGCGCTCTGCTATGAGCTTATCGACGATTGCATCGAGACGATCGAAGTGTGGTCGCATACCATGCGGTCCTGTGGGGATAAGCTGCTGGAAATTAGGGTGGGTGTGATGATGATTCTCGGCCATCAGCCAGTGTGCAGCGTACTGCGCACGAAAAGTCGGAGAACCGTTATCGTCACGAGGTATGAGTTTTTCATGAGGATCAGTTTGCTTCAATGCTTCATCACGAGCTGATATCAAAACATCCAGATCATCAGTGTCTGTGGCGCCCATGTCTGCGATAACTCTATGCCAAGTAGCTGACCACTCGCCAACTCTACGGCCAAGTTCGCCGCCCACTCCAACCTCGCGATCTAGGCGCATCACATCGCTATGCGCGGGATCTTTTTCAGGACTGTCGCTCATAGACTTAGTGTAGTGTGCAGATCATCTCTGTAGCAAGCATGAGCCCATTCATATTACAACGCTTTTTGACTTCACATATAGCGTTTGAAGCTACATAATGAACGCTAATGTTTGGGGTAGAAAACACGTGAGCGCCTTGTTTGCTGAATTTGATGGTCCAAGTTTGAGCGAGGATTCTTCAGCTCAGAACCCCGAGTCTCGTCCAGGGACGATTGAGGTGAAACCAGGGCCTATCAGTGCGCATGTTGCAGATCTTTCTCTACGTGCGTTCGGAGAAGATGATGAAGCCTTGGAATTCGGCACAACCCTGGCGCTTGATAGTGAGGGTAGACTACAGGTTGAGTACAACGACATTACCCATATTCCTCTCGGCTGGATGAATAGGCTCGAGCAAACTCGCCAGACGTATGATGCTGACAAGATCGTTGCGCTTGCTCGTGCTATAGAGATGAAAGGTGATGATGACAGTGATATTTTGAAGCTCATCGCTCCGCCACAAGTGGTGGCACTCGACACTCGCGAAGAGCTCGATATTTATCTACGTGATCACGCGGAATTCTATGGTAAAAATACTGATCCGGACATATTGCGACAGGCACCGGATGGAAGGTGGTATCTTATCGACGCGGGCCATAGACGCTCACTCGCTCTGGAGTATTTTGCCCTGAAGTCAGGTATAGATGTCGACGATGTTCAGGTTCCGACATCGGTGCTAGAAGGTATGACCTTTGAGCAGGCGCTGGGCATACAGATACGAGAGAACGAACACGATCGCCCTCCGCTCTATGACGAAGCACTCAGTATCGAACGCTATTTCCGTTTTCGTCAAAAACGCCAGAAGACGATGCCGACACATCAACAGATCGCTGAGCATTATGGAATATCGACTAGAAAGGTGTCGAATGCCCTGCAGTTTGCGCAGCTTCCTGAAGACGTGCAGAGAGAAGTAAAGACCGGCAAGATATCATGGCGCAACGGGCTCCACCTGCATCGGCTACAAAAAGTACTCCACCCGTACTACACACGAAAGTATGCTGCCGTGTATGCGAAAGACGAGGATAGGACGCTCGAAAAAGACGTCTGTCATGAGCTGATGGCAGTGATCAATAGGCTCAAGTCCGGAGATCTATCGCGAGCTTCGGCAGAGCAAAAAGCAAAAGTCATCCAAGGGCGCATCGACGCTATTACTTCTGAGTTATCTACTGATGAACTATTTCAGATCGAGCATGAGCCAACGCCTCTGGATAGACGGATTCGATCATCTCGAGAGTTGGCTACAAAAGCCATTGTTATTGTGCGTTCAACTCTTGAAGAGGTTCCTTTCGAACAAATGCCTATTGAAGAGTTGCAGGCTCTCATAGAGTTGGTCACGGCTAGGTTGGAGCGACAGGCGCAATTACAAGAGCCTGTGGCTGACCTGTTCAGTGCTTAGGAAAAGTTGTAGGTATAGCGTTTTCTAGAAAAAAGAAGATCCCGCACGGATCCGAAGATCTGTGCGGGTGTGGGGTGGACGGGGGCGGCACTGTGAACGTACGAAACACCGATGAGTCTCGACGTAACATCACCTGGGGGGTTTACCGCCCCCGTCCAGCTATAACAGTCGGCAACGACATCTTGCGATGCTTTTCCGCTGATAGCGGAGTGCTCTGACTGTGTAAGTTTGAGTCTGTGACCATGCTGTTTGTCGGGTCGGGACAATGGGACAGGTCGCATGATCACAGACTGTTGACAGCCCCCATGGGGAGGAGCTATCTAGAGTCAATGTAATACTAAATGTGATATTTGTCAATAATATACTGATACAAAAGAAATGACCCACCAAATATGGTGGGCCGATGGGCGGGGATGCTGGCGACTGCGAGAGTTTGACCAAGATTGGTCGCACGTCATCGCTATCAAGCTACAGCAGTTCCCCGCCCCTTCGCGCAGGTCGTCTAGCGACCACCGCGGAAGAGATGGGCCCGAATGCAGGCGTCAGTCACGACACTCTATGTGTGCAAAAGCGCATACACCCGGGTTGTGGCTCACAGTGAAGAGCCAATGTTTGGTTGACTTCCCTTGCCTGGGATAGCCAATTAGTCCTAACGGCGAACACGACGCCGGTTGTCCAGAAATACTTTACGTCCAGTGTAGCTTCG
>CALFQW010000132.1 GCA_937919305.1 uncultured Candidatus Saccharibacteria bacterium | reverse complement strand
CAGGCTCAAACACTGGCTAACGTTTACCTGGCATTAGAGCAAGACCTCACGATCATTCCAGTCTTGAACAAGGTTGATTTACCTGCAGCCGATGTACCGAGGGTCAGCAAGGAAGTTATCAACCTGCTAGGCTGCGAAGAGTCCGATATCATCCAGATCAGCGCAAAGACAGGCAAAAATGTTGATCAAGTGCTAAAGGCTGTAGTGGAGCGAATTCCAGGGCCTGCGGGCATTGCCGAAGACCCTACGCGTGCGCTGATATTCGATAGCTACTACGATGACTACCGGGGGGTGATTCTATACGTTCGAGTGGTTGATGGGCGGATCACTAAAGGTGATAGTATTCGTATGATGGCGACAGCCGCCAACGGCATTGCGCTCGAAGTTGGACATCTGAGTCCGACCATGAACCCCGATCCTGCGCTAGAATCCGGCGAGATAGGCTACATAGTAACAAATCTAAAAACGACTAGAGATGCGAAAGTTGGTGACACGGTCACGCTCAAGAAGTATTTTGGAGCTGTAGCATGAGTAAGATGACTGTAGAGCCACTACCTGGTTATAAAGAGATCAAGCCATTTGTGTACGCAGGCTTTTTCCCCGTATCAAACGAAGACTATAACGATCTGAAAGACGCCATCGAAAAGCTATCATTGAGCGATAGTGCACTGCAGTTCGAGCCAGAGAATTCACCAGTCTTGGGCTTTGGTGTTCGAATAGGATTTCTCGGAATGCTACATATGGATATTGTTCGAGAAAGATTAGAGCGCGAGTACAACCTTGATCTGGTGGTGACGAACCCAAGCACTGATTACCAGGTAGATCTTACTGACGGAGAAGAGCTAGATATCAAGAGCGCGAGCGAGCTGCCGGACGTTGCGAAAGTGATCGAGATACGTGAGCCTTGGATTAATGGCGAGATCGTCGTGCCGCAAGAGTACGTCGGTGGCGTGATACAGCTCATCGTGAGCAAGCGGGGACGGCAAAAGAACATGAGCTATATCGATGAACGGGCCTTGATCAGTTTCGAGGCACCACTTGCGAATCTACTGACAGATTTTTATGATCAGCTAAAGAGCGTAACGAGTGGCTACGGGAGCTTTAACTACGAACTTGCGGACTATCGAGCGGAAGACCTCGTGAGGGTTGATTTCTACGTTGCCGGAGAGATGGTTGATGCGCTCAGTGTTATGACGCACCGATCTGAAGCAGATGCGCTCGGACGTGAAACGACTAAGAAGCTAAAAGAAGTCATCCCGAGGCAGAGCTTTCAGGTTGCGCTACAGGCTGCAATCGGTGGTCGTTTCATAGCTAGGGAAGACCTGAGTGCTTATCGAAAGGATGTGACCGCGAAACTATATGGCGGCGATGTATCTAGGCGTAAAAAACTTCTTGCAAAGCAAGCCAAAGGGAAGAAGCGCATGAAGAGATTTGGGAAGGTCGATATACCTTCAGAAGCATTTACGGTGATGTTAAAGAGGGATTAGTAATGATATACCAAGAAGCAGTTGAGAATTACAAGATGCCGGAAAAGGCAAAAGAAATGCTCATTCAGCACAAGCCAATGATACTGTGCGGAGTAACGGCAGCTGGTAAAGACACGATAGCGAGATATCTGATGCAGAGCGGTGACTATGCGCAAATAGTTTCTCACACGACCAGGTCTCCACGATCGCACTCAGGGGGTAATGAGGTGAACGGTGTCGATTATTGGTTCGTCGATGATGAAGAAGCGAAAGCTATGGTTGAAAACGATGAATTCGTTGAGGTGAAGATGAATCATGGGCACACGCTATATGGTACGAGTATTGAGGCGTATTTGCGTGTTGTTGATCACGAGAAAATACCGCTGCTGGAGATCGACGTGAAGGGGGTCTTGGAGTTGATCGACACGCTAGACGATGAGCTAAAGGTCGTGTTTTTGCTGCCTCCAGACTACCAGACTTGGATGGAGCGACTGGGCGGGAGAGGCTTGATGAGTGAAGACGATCGCAGAATTCGATTTGGCAGCGCAGTGATGGAACTCAGTACGCTATTAAATGATTCTCGGTTCATTCCAGTCGTTAACAGTGAAGTGGTTGACACGGCAGTTGCTATAGAAGACGGTTCATACCTTGACGTTGAGCATCGTGAGCATGGCAAAGCCGTTGCACAAGAGCTCTTAGAAAAAATTCGACAAGAAATCTAGCACTCATTGACCTCGAGTGCTAGATTGCGGTAAAATGATGTTATGACGGAACGACAGTCTGCCATCCTTACTTCTATCATCGAGCAGTATGCTGAAGTCGCAGTGCCAGTCGGTAGTGTGACATTAGCAAAATTGTTCGGTGTTTCTAGCGCAACAGTTCGAGCTGAAATGGCTAGACTTGAGGACCTTGGGTATATAGTTCAGCCTCATACGAGTGCGGGTCGTATCCCTACGGACAAAGGGTATCGATACTATGTGAATGGTCTCACGGATGCGCCAGCACCAGACCTCGATACTCCGATGCAGCTAGACAGAGGTGCTCGTGCCATCGACGCAAGAGTTAGCACGCATACAGACAAAACTGATCACGCGATCCGCAGTGCAGTCGACAGTCTCGTTGAGCTGACAAGAAACTTAGGCCTAGCAACGATCGGTGATCAACTCTATATGAGTGGTATGGGAAATTTGTTTTCCCAACCGGAATTTGCAAACAGCCCACAAAACGTCCAGCAGATTGCGAGACTGCTAGACAATCTCGAGCCCTGGCTGCGTGAAGCAGCGCCCAATGAGCCCCTCAACGTATTTATCGGTGCAGAGAACCCCATAGGTAAATCATCACAAGCGAGTCTCATCATAAGTCGCTTTCGTTCACCCTACAGTGACCGAAGCTATATCGGTGTACTCGGTCCAACGAGACAGGACTATGCAAAAGTAATGCGTCTCGTCCGACACACGGGTGCGATGCTAGAGGAGGTACTATAGTATGCAAGCTTTTTTCGATGGTATAGTAAGCGTGATACAAGCGGTGTTTTCAGGTATCGTCACCATTATTAACGCATTTTTTGGCGCAATTATCGGTCTTTTAAACGCAATCACAGGACAATTTTAGGATATGGCAAAGAGTAAGAAACAGGTTGAGCTAGAGCAGCAGGTTGGCGAACTAACGCAGGATTTACAGCGAATCCGTGCAGATTTCGAAAACTATCGCAAGCGTACCGAGACGGAGAAGACCGCCGCGCGTGATGCTGGTAGTGCGGTAACCGTACAAAAGTTGTTACCAGCTATCGACAATATCGAACGCGCTATAAGGCATGCTCCAGATGACATAGCTGAACACTCTTGGGTCAAAGGTGTCACTGGACTAACGAAACAACTAGATAAATCTCTCGAAAACCTAGGTTTGCAACGAATCGATGCAAGCAAGGGAGTGTCATTCAACCCAGATTTACATGAAGCAATACAGTTCGATGAAGATGCTGAGGGCGATAGCGAGATTGTTGATGAACAGCTACAAGCAGGCTATACCCTGAATGGTTCTGTGATACGACCTGCTATGGTGAAAGTCACTCGAAGTTAACCTAAATAGGAATTATCAACTTGGCAAAATCAAATAACATCACGATCCGTGTAAAAGGTTTGCGAAAATCTTATGGTAAGACAGAGGTCCTCAAAGGGGTTTCCCTGGAGATAAAGCAAGGTAGTATGGTTGCGCTGCTCGGACCAAATGGTGCAGGTAAGACGACAACAGTTAGAATCCTCTCGACACTGCTTGATTATGATAAGGGAACAGTAAAAGTTTCTGGCCACGATGTCGCCACTGAAGCAGATAAGGTGCGCGAGGTAATTGGTCTGACTGGCCAATCAGCGGCCGTCGACGAGCTACTTACTGGTCGGGAGAATCTCGTGATGATGGGTCGACTGTATCGTATGACGACCAAGAGTGCTAA
>CALFQW010000131.1 GCA_937919305.1 uncultured Candidatus Saccharibacteria bacterium | reverse complement strand
TGCTTTCCTGGTTTTTGCAGTCTCACTCTTATCTTTTTTAAGCGCCGTTTGCTCAATCTGCAGTTGCATAATACGTCTATTCAAGCGATCAAGCTCTATTGGTTTAGAATCAAGCTGCATTTTCAAGGCGGACGTAGCTTCGTCTATTAGATCGACAGCCTTATCAGGCAAAAATCGCTCGGTAATATAACGATCACTGAGTCGAGCAGCAGCTACGATTGCATCATCAAGGATCATAACCCCATGGTGCACTTCATACTTTTCCTGAAGTCCGCGAAGTATTGCTACCGTATCTTCAAAATCCGGCTCCCCAACATATACTGGCTGCAAGCGACGCTCGAGTGCGGCGTCTTTTTCAATGTACTGTCTATATTCGTTGAGCGTAGTGGCGCCAATGAGATGCAGCTTACCCCGTGCCATCATCGGCTTGAGCATATTAGCTGCGTCAACCGCTCCTTCGGCTTTTCCAGCTCCAACAATAGTATGAATTTCATCTATAAATAGAATAATCTCACCAGCAGCTTCCTCAACTTCTTTTAGTACTGACTGAAGTCGCTCCTCGAATTGGCCACGATAACCGGCACCTGCCAATATGCTACTGATCTCTAGTCCTATTAGTCGCTTATTTTTGAGACTTTGCGGCACATCGCCCTTGATTATTCGCTGCGCTAAACCCTCAACAATTGCGGTTTTACCTACGCCTGGCTCGCCAATAAGCACAGGATTATTCTTACTTCTTCGTGACAAAACTTGCATGCAACGACGAATTTCTTCGTCGCGACCAATGACAGGATCTAATTTGCCTTCACGCGCAAGTGATGTGAAATCTTGTCCGAATTGTTCGAGTGGTTTCTTGCTGTTTTCATCAGTTTCCATGATGTGCCTCCGTACTTTAAGTATAGTAAATTAGCACTCTCTATGCAAGAGTGCTAATACCTCGTATAGTCGATAAGGTCTAGGGAACGAGTCGGGTTTTCGACTGCTTGCTCCCTCAGGTGGAGAGGAGCTGGGTTCGAACCATGTTACAGGGGTAAAATGAAAGAACCGCCATTTTTAGCGGTTCCAACATTTGTACCTTCTTGACAGCACAACTCTTTCTTGACTGACCAAGGAGAGAAGTTATTGTCGGTCATAGAACTAGGTCTATGCTTTTCTCTGCTTGGCTTGGCTCCGGCGGCTGGATTCGAACCAGCGGCCTAACGGTTAACAGCCGTCCGCTCTACCACTGAGCTACGCCGGAATATCACTCTACGTACACCGTAGAATTACATCGAAAGATTATAGAGGCAGAACTACTGTTTGGCAAGAGAGGTCAGACGAGCTTTGAAAGCGGTTGCCGCTTCGGGTAGGCCGACTATCTTCAGGGAGCCAACGAGTATGCATAGCTCATCGTATTTTTTTTGCGACGGATGTTTGTCATATTCATCAAAATGCGTCGACACTAGTTCGACGAACCATCTCTCTTGGTCTTCGGTATGTGTGGCTGTCGCAGATAAGTCTTCTGAAACACCGACGACCTCGAGTGACCTCGCGGAGCGTGTGCGCTTGCGCAGATAACCTCGTGCTATCAGGCCATCTATGTGAGTTGCTACCGTAGACACCGACTTGTAGTCAAGTGATCGCATGACCTCTCTGTAGCTTGGACCATAGCCATGACCAGCTATGAAGCCTTCTATAAAAGTCAGTAGCTCACGTTGTTTTTTAGTTGGCCGGATGCTTGCCATATTTTTTCTTTGACCTCAACGATCCGTAGTGATGTGCTTCGCGGAAGACCCAGTATTTTAGTCCGATAAACGTCCATAGCGTAAAGAAAAGACCCGAAATGAACTGACCGATATACGGAGTAATGCCGAAAAAGTACGAAAGCCCCGTGATGATACCGAGGTTGATAAAAAAGTTAATGCCCATAAAGATCACAAACCGAGTGAGCTCGCCAGGTGTCTTCCTGCGTTCACCCTTCTCGTCAAATACCCACTCGCTGTTGGCTATAAAGAAAAAGATATGCGCGATGATACTCGCAGTCGCGAGTGCGAACACTTCCTCCCACTTCAAAATCTCATGAAACAGCGGAAATCCGAGATAAGTCCCCCAGAACAATATATTTCCTGCGAGCTGCAGCTTGATGAATTCGATCAGGTTTTGGAACGTGAACTGACTTTTGATTTTCTCGATTTTGCCCATATATTCCTATCATTGTACCCTATCACGAGCCCCGTCAGTGCCCACCAAGTCAGGCTCACTGGATCATCTGCCCATACGTGCAGAAAGACCCCGATAACACTAAGTCCGACAAAACTTGCAAGCAGAACAGCGGGTAGCATGCGAGAACGGGATCGATACAGACCGATGCATATGAGCACAACTGTCATCAACCAAAAGGCCAACCCTATGACGCCGTACTCTTCGGCGAGCTGTATATAGTAGTTCTCACTAATCCTAGGCTCATCGCTATACGAAGAAGCTGGGCCTGCGCATCCTGCCCCGCAACCAAGAGGATCGTCAGCCACTCTCAAAAGCCCATCTGCGCTAGCCTGCCAGTGAGCGGCTGTTGAACCTTCGAATAGACCACTGTCCCCTGGACTCGAATGGAATACCTGCAACCGAACCGACGGAATACTCACTGCTGCCGCCGTGATCAATACCGCGGCCATCAGTCCAGACGCCAGCACGACTAGGCCTCGTGGTGTGAGAAAAAAACGCTTTCCCCATAGCAGAACTGCGAGCACAGCGATCATCGCAACAGCACCTAGCCACGCACTACGTGAAGATGAGAAGAATAAGCCTAACAGTAGCAACCCTGAGACAATCAGCCATGGTCGTCGTCGATATCCAAGTAGTAGCGTGAGCGCCAGTGGGAGCAGCAAAAATGCAGCAAAATCATTCGGACCACTCTGAGTTGCAAATGCTCTAGGTGCGTTCTGATTTTCATCGACCAGAGTATAGGGTGCGATAGTTGTTTCTTTGTCATACCCGAAGTTACTCAGAGTATTGAGCGGCAGTATAGTCGCCTGCAAAACACCGAGTACTGCTACTCCTCCTGCTACTCCTATGAACCACTTCTTGTATCGAGACAAGTCGAAACCATCAGAATACTTCATCACCAAGTATCCGAGCCCACAGATAGCAATATACCTCAGTGTCATCGCAAGTCCTGCCGCAGTTGCAGTGGCATCGTTTTGCTGTGCATTAAGTGCCGTAACCAACATAACTGTCACTACAAAGCCAGATACTGCGAGAACTATCTTTTGCCTAGCGAGATCTCGACGAATCGCAGGCGTGACTATAACCCATAACAGTGTGATCATACCAACTACGAGCAGTAGCAACTCTTTCCATGACTTCCAGAGCCATAGAGGACCTATCGTTGCCCCACCCCAAGTCGATATAAACGCATGGAACGGCATGACCGCAACAACCAGGAGTATCGTCGCAACAATTGTCCTAGCGAGCCATATTGGCATCTGTTGCGTGTTGGTCTTTTTCATTACCTCAATGGTACAATATATTCCAGATTATGCCCGTAAAAACTGTTCGATTCTACACGATAGCTCTCATATTGTTCGACATACTTGCTGTTGTTGGCGCATTTACTTTGGCGTATATACTACGCGTTCAGCTCGACGCACGACCACTCGTGAATCAAATAAGTGCGTTGGATTTCTTTTTTACATTTATGCAACTATTACCGTTTTGGCTCATCACGCTATGGGGCCTAGGCCTATACAACCCGCTGGTATACCGTAAACGATTGACCGAAGTTGGTAAACTACTCGTTGCCTCATTTATCGGCGTCTTGCTCATAGTTGGGTATGACTATGTCAACGACGATCCGGTATTCCCGGCGCGACTCGTGCCAGTCTATGCGGGTATAGCGACGTTCTTTTTCCTCGTTTTTGGTCGTGAGATCTTGCGTCTGCTCCAGAACATTGCATTCACATTTGGTAGAGGCGTACAACGAGTTATGGTCGTTGGTTCCGGAGATGCAACAGCAGATATCATCGCAAACATCGCACGGACTAGTAGCTCTGGCTACAGTGTCGTCGCAAGCGTCGGTACAAAAACCAAACAGTCTGATGTCGAGCACTACAGCTCTCTCCAAAAAGCGCTCGACGATCTGGAAGCTCTCGGTATCGACACGATCATCCAAACAGATCTCTATGACAAGACTGAACGAAATCAGCTCATCATGGCCGCAGCGCAAGAGCACCATATTCAGTACTGTTTTATACCTGGTGAGGCGGAGTTCTACTCAGGCAAAAACCAGATCGACGTCTTTCTCGGCTACCCAATCATAAACGTCCATCAGACACCGTTAGTCGGCTGGGGGGAGCTCGTAAAG
>CALFQW010000130.1 GCA_937919305.1 uncultured Candidatus Saccharibacteria bacterium | reverse complement strand
CTAGACGTTCCGGTTATTGCACTTTCACAGCTATCACGTAGTGTTGAATCACGCAGCCCTCAAATCCCGCAGCTCAGCGATTTGCGTGAATCAGGGTCTATCGAGCAAGATGCTGATATAGTTGCGTTCATATATCGTGAAGCTTACTACAATCCCGAAACAGACAGGCAAAACATTACGGATCTCATAATAGCTAAACACCGTAATGGCCCAGTTGGGACGGTTGAGCTGTACTTCCACCCTGAACGTTTGCGATTTATGTCACTAGACAAACAACGTATCGATACCTAATGTACGGTATACTACTAAGGTCATGAAGCAATCACTCATCAGTGAACTACTTTTATACAAATACCGCTATCTCATCGGCTATGGCCTACTGGCACTGTGCGTATCGGCACTGCTCTTGACTGATTTTTCGAGCGTTCCTGCAGGTGTCTCAAATGCTGAAATGAGATCAGTAGTCGCTAGCAACGCAATAAATATACTGCAGCCCCAATTCAGCGACATGATAAATGCGCCGTATCATCTACTACAAAAAGCGAGTGTGAGCTTTTTAGGATTATCGAACTTTAGTATACGACTGCCTTCGTTACTGCTCGCGATTATTACAGCGATCACTCTAACGGTTACGTTGAACAAGTGGTTTCGTTCCAACGTAGCTATGATCGCGTCACTGATAGCGATTACTTCAGTGCCTTTTATAACAATTTCTCGAAACGGAACGGCGGCCATACTATACGTCTTATTGGTTAGCTTCATACTCTATAGCGCATCAATGTTGCTGACAAAGAGAAGTGGTACGCTGTTCGGCTGGAAGCTACTGATCGTGCTGTCATGTGCGCTACTGCTATATATGCCCTTAGGAATATACGCTCTCTTGGCTCTCGGTGTTGCTGCGATATTTCATCCGCACATCCGGCATCAACTGAAAAAAACAAAATGGTATCAATATATGATATTTGCATTTTTATCAGCTTTGATAGTGGTGCCAATAGCAATATCCGTTATATTCGATCCTTTAGTTATCGCTACTTTACTGAACGGTACAGCACCTGTAAGCCAGAATATTTTAGACGGCAATCACCTTGCACAACTGAAGCTACTCGCAACCACTTTACTATCATTCGGCAGCCCCAGTATCGACGGTGCAATACTACCGTTCGTTAGCTTGCCGTTCGCACTTTTTGTACTGATCGGTTTAGTGAAAATTATAGTTGACAGTCATTCGGCACGATCGTACCTAATCTTCGTGTGGCTGCTATCCGCTTTACCGTTGCTATATCTAAATCCAAATCGGTTTACGCTTATCCTCATACCAAGCATTTTATTACTCGCAATCGGTATCGATACGTTCATGCGTGAATGGTACAAGTTATTCCCAAGGAATCCTTATGCGAGGATGGCAGCATTTGTACCGATAACACTTATCGTTCTCGGATTTGTTACTATCGCTCCAGCACGATATTTCTACGGTTATTATTACACAGATACAACATCAACTCATCAGCCAGAATTGCAAGCCATACGTGACTCTATTGAGCCACAGTTGACCACGAGACTCATAGTCGAGCAAGATTCTACCGAATTCTACGACATACTGAGACGTGAATATCCACTCCTGACAGTTGCTACCAGTGAGACCACTGGTGAAGATAGACAGCAGCGCAGTATAGTCCTCGACAGAACAGACATTCAGATAAATAAAGCTCCTGAAAAAATACTGTCAAGCTCTAACCGCGACAAACCAGTATTACTGCGCGTCTATAACAATACACGCTAATTTGCTACACTTATATAGTTTTCATAATCGAGAGGATAAAGCATATGATGGACCAAGCAAAAATGGTAATGAAGCTCAAAAAAGCTCAAAAAGAGTTACAAAACGAGCTCGTTGAGGTAACGGCAGGGGATGGTGCTGTCGTGGTGCAAGTAAACGGTGAGCTGAAGATAAAAAAAGTAACCATCGATCCTAGTGCTGTAGACCTGGATGACATAGGAGAACTAGAGCACTGGGTAGAGATAGCTGTTCGCGATGCTATGACTAAGGCACAAGAGATGGCTGCCGAAAAAATGAAACCTCTCATGGGTGGCCTTGGTAATCTAGGAATCTAAGTAACTATACCGTGCTCCCAAAAGCATTAACTCAGCTCATTGATGCCCTAGGTGAATTACCTGGAGTTGGTGCCAGAACCGCAGAACGATACGCCTACAGTTTGCTCCGTAGAGATCAACACGTATCGACTAAAATTGCCTCTGCGATCGCGAGCTTGCACAACAATGTCCACCAGTGCCCAGTTACGTATGCTCTCATAGATGCGTCAGAATCTATCTCACCACTCTATGCAGATAGCGATAGAGACAAAGAACTTGTCGCTGTTGTAGAAGAACCTCTCGATATTGTTGCCCTAGAGAACACGAAACAATTTAAGGGTACTTACCACGTTCTGGGCGGTGCTCTGAGTCCCATAGATGGCATCACACCTGAAAAACTTCATATCCCACAGCTCATCGACAGACTCAAAAATGATAACGTCAAGGAAGTAATCCTCGCAACCAATGCTTCAGTAGAAGGTGAATCTACCGCTCTCTATATTCAAAGACAAATAACCGAATCTAAAATAACCGGCTTATCGATCAGCCGACTAGCACGAGGTATACCGGTAGGAGTTGACCTCGAGTATGCTGATCAAATCACACTAACGCATGCGCTACAGGGGCGGCGCCAACTCTAGTATCTGATACAATAGCTCACAAATATGTTTGATACCATGAAGACGCATCTCAAGGATGCGAAGCACATAGTCGTTATCCAGGCAGAGAATCCTGACGGTGATTCATTAGGATCTGCGTTAGCACTAGAAGAAATTCTGAGCGATCTAGGTAAAACCGTAACCCTGTATTGTCCTATCAACATACCAAGTTACCTTCGTTACTTTTCTGGATGGGATAGAGTGACTGACGACTTTCCGTCCAAAGCAGATATGGCGATAATTGTAGATACAAGCTCTGACACACTACTTGGTAAGGTTCTCGAAGCGCAAGGAGTACGACATTTCCTAGAATCACATCCTGTCTTTGTGATAGATCATCACACCACAGAGAGCACCTTAACATTCGAGCATTATGATTTATCAGAGAAGGCAGCAGCAACGAGCGAGATAATTCTCAAAATGGCCAACGAACTCGAATTCAACGTGAACACGACCGCAGCAGAGCATTTGCTTGGATCGTTACTCGCAGATACACTCGGCCTGAGCACCCAGGGAGTTACCGCCGGTAGTTACAGAATCGCTGGACAGCTCGTAGAGCTCGGCGCACACCCAAGTGTTATCGAGAATAAGCGACGCGAGTTTATGAAAAAATCTGCTAAAATACTCGCCTATAAGGGGAGACTTATCGATCGCATAGAATATCTTTGCGACGGCAAAGTTGCATTAGTACATGTGCCGTTTGAAGAAATCCAAGAATTTTCAAATGAATACAATCCAGGTGCACTGATCGGTGATGAACTACGTCTCGTGAAGGGTGTTGAAGTGAGTTGCGTCATCAAAACATACCCGGACGGTAAACTGACTGGTCGGCTTCGTAGCAATAGCCCGATCGCAGAAAGCATTGCTGGATATTTTGGTGGCGGTGGCCACGATTACACTGCTGGATTCCGAGTCTACGAACAATACGATACAGTCATCAAAGAGCTGGTCACGGCTACCGAAAAAGCGCTTGCTGAAAGAAAACTATAGCTCCATCACACTTTCTATCGCTCTTTTGCCTTGTCCTGGCGGTACCATGAAGGTCTTCGCAGGTAGGCTACCCATGTTCACTTCGCCCCCATCAGATATGCCGGCATCTGCTAGCTTCAACTCTAGCGCAGCGGTGACTCTGCGCGAGTCATCCGCCCTAAGACCTTCACCGACGACATGAACCGCTTCTACGGTCTTTGTTTTCTGGACTCTATAACCCACAGCAGCTAACGCGTCATCCTCACGATCCCTGTCTATGTAGATCGAAACAGCATCTTGCGCTGACGTGAGGTGATGGTAGGGCACACCAGCCCTGGCAAGCAGCACGAACACGTGATCCGTGGTACCGACTTTGTTATCTACAGCTGCGATACATAGCTCGCTCATTGACCTTAGTGTTGCTCCGACTAAGGGTCTCTCGGCTATGTCGTGTCGTACATCAACAACACTGGTAGTCTCATTGTTTTCGCCAAACGTATTCATCATACGAGTCGAAATACCTTTACCAGACAATATCCTCGACACTTCTGCGTGCAACAGGCCATTGCCTCCGTTACCTAGCTCTCGTTTCTCATCATATGTTATGGAAGTATTGAGTCGAGCGCCCGGAAATAATCTCGGATCAGCAAACCTAAAGCCATCGACATCAGACCAGTTCTGGTATTCGTCGGCCATGATAACATGAGCAAGTAACGCTCCTGTAAGATCTGATCCGCCACTAGGAAGAAGTCTCTTTTCGCCAAAATCGTTTATTCCATAAAAACCCGGCACGATGATTGTTGCACTACTCGCAAATTCACCGAGCTGCAATGCAGCAGTTCGATATGTCTTTTCATAATCAAGAACATTATCGCCCCCAAAACGTATGAGTTCAGTTGCGTCAACAAATTTCGCTGGATGACCGATTCGCTGCAATCCACCCGCAACTATCTTCGCACTCCAGAATTCACCGAGCGCAGGCCAACTATCCCAATGCCAAGTTCTAATGTCCTCCAGCGGATCAATGTAATCATCAACATCAATCCCTGCACGATCACCAACTTCTTTTAAGCGCAAAATGATATCCTCAAATAATTCATCATCCTGTGTTTGCTGATAGCGTCGTAACATCTCAGTCATTCTTGTCGTGCGCGGCTTGTCTTCATCACTACCTGCAGCTGAAATAACATTTATGCCCCCAGCTGACCCATTTGCGATATGCCCCATCACGACATCAGGTCTCGCCGCAGACGTGCCACCAAATTTCGCTACCCTCTTACTGATCGCTTCTGTCTCACTCATCTCTATACTCCTATATAAAAACCCCCCGATGCTCGGGGGTTTACTCTGTTATCAATCCAATACTAAACTACCCGAGGCTTCGAGAAAATATGCTTGGTTTTTATCGTCATTCGTTCCACAAAATATACTATACCATAGTATTACGTAAATCATGTATTACCCCTGATTTGCTACAATGTATACAAATGAAGCTGTACAATTCAATCACAAATACCGTAGAACCAATCAAGTCACAAGAGGATGGAGTTGTAAAAATCTATAGCTGTGGGCCAACTGTATATGACAGTCTACACATTGGTAACCTATCTGCTTTTATATACGCCGATATATTGCGTAGAGCAATCTCATACTCTGGTATCGAAACACACCATGTCATGAATATCACAGATATAGATGACAAAACTATTGCACGTAGCAAGCAAGATCATCCAGGCGATGAAGCAAAAGTTGCTCTCACAAAATTAACCAGCAAATATGCGCAAATATTTTTAGACGACATTGCTGCCACAGGAGTCGATATAAAGGAAATTAGTTTTATCACTGCGACAGAATCAATCCTCGATATGACCGCAATGATCCAATCGATTCTCGATAATGGCTATGGATATATTACTGATGATGGTGTTTATTTCTCTGTAGACAACTATCGTTCAAGCGGCTCAAAATATGGTGTACTGCAAGATATCGATGCATCAAACAGCAAATCGCGAATTATTGATGATGAATATGACAAGAATAATGCAAGTGATTTTGCTCTATGGAAGACTGCCAAGAGCGGCGAACCATCATGGGATGCAACATTCATTTACGACGATGTACCTCACAAGATAGTCG